>JALWSI010000121.1 GCA_027080315.1 bacterium
AAGAGATTTTATCTGCCAGGCTCATTGACAGGCCAATCAGGCCTCTCTTTCCCAAGGGGTTCAAAAACGAGGTGCAGGTGATTGCCTTGGTGGTCTCTTCTGACGGGCATGTCTTTGCCGATGTGCCTGCTCTGATAGGCGCCTCTGCAGCCCTTTGCCTTTCCTCAATACCCTTTGCCGGTCCTGTTGGGGCGGTTCGCATAGGAAAGGTGAACGGAGAGTTTGTTGTGAATCCCACCTTGGAGCAGGTTGAGGAGGGGGTTCTGAACCTGGTGGTGGCGGGGACAGAGGAGTCCATCGTGATGGTTGAGTCTCACGCCAAAGAGCTCTCTGAAGATGAGATGCTGAAGGCTCTAGAGCTGGCTCACCAGGAGATCAAGAAGATAGTGGCCCTTCAAAAAGAGCTCATCTCAGGGCTGGCCAAAGAGAAGATGGAGTTTGAACCCTTCCAGGTGCCTGAAGAGCTGAAGAATAGGGTGCTTGAGACCATGGGTTCAAGGATAAAAGAGGCCCTGAACACCCTTGAGAAGAAGGCCAGGGAAGAGGCCTTGAACGCCTTGGCACAGGAGCTGGTGGCGGACTTGCCTGAGGAGGAGGATCCCTCGCCCCTGCTTGAGGCGTTTCACGAGGTTGAGAGGGACCTCATGCGCAGCATGATCCTTGACGAGGGCAAGAGGGTTGACGGCAGAGGCCTGCGTGACATCAGACCCATCACCTGCGAGGTGGGGGTTCTGCCCCGGGCCCATGGCTCGGCTCTCTTCACCAGGGGGGAGACCCAGGCGTTGGTCACAACCACCTTGGGCACCTCTGGAGAGGAGCAGATGCTGGACAACCTGGTGGGAGAGGACTCCAAGTCCTTCATGGTTCATTACAACTTCCCCCCCTTCTCAGTGGGAGAGGTGCGGCCCATAAGGGGGGTTTCCCGCCGTGAAGTGGGGCACGGTAACCTTGCAGAGAAGGCCCTGTCGGCGGTGATCCCCGACAACGACGAGGAGTTTCCCTACACCATCAGGGTGGTCTCAGACATTCTGGAATCCAACGGCTCCTCTTCAATGGCCACTGTGTGTGGTGGCACCCTGTCTCTGATGGATGCAGGGGTTCCCATATCTGCGCCGGTGGCAGGAATTGCCATGGGGTTGGTTCTTGAAGGCGGCAGGTACGCGGTGCTCTCAGATATTTTGGGCATGGAGGATCACCTTGGTGACATGGACTTCAAGGTGGCGGGCACCGAGAAGGGGATAACCGCCCTTCAGATGGACATTAAGGTTGGGGGTATCACCCAGGAGATAATGAAAGAGGCCCTTATGCAGGCCCATGAGGGGCGCCTCTTCATTCTGGACAAGATGAAGGAGGCCCTGGACCGTCCCAGAGAAGAGATCTCTCCCTACGCCCCCAGAATAGTCACCATCCAGATAGACAAGGAGAAGATACGTGACGTTATTGGCCCGGGGGGCAAGACCATAAGGGGTATTACCGAACAGACCGGGGCCAAGATTGAGATAGATGATAGCGGTAGGGTTGCCATTGCAGCGGTTGATATGGAGGCGGTGGAGAAGGCCAAGTCCATTATTGAGAACCTGGTTAGAGACTTTGAAGAGGGTGATGTGGTTACAGGGGTTGTTAACCGCATTGAGGACTACGGAGTCTTTGTTGAGCTTTCGCCAGGCAAGGATGGGCTTCTTCACATATCTCAGGTGAGCGCAGACAGGGTGAGGGACATTAGAGAGCACTTTGGCCTTGGGGATCAGGTGACGGTGAAGATCATGGGCATAGACGAGATGGGCCGCATAAAGCTCACCCGCCGCGGTCTTACCCCCATATTCCCCCAAGACGCCCCTGAGAAGGATTCAAGGCCTCCAAGAACCGGGCCTGGGGGCAGAAGCAGCCATAACCGGCGGGACGATCGTGGTGATAGAGACCGCCGTCCCCGTCGTGACAGGGAGAACAGAAACCGTAACAGGTGAGTGAATACTAACGGAACCGCCGCCTTTTGAATCCTGCGGCGGTTCTTTTCCCTTACTCCAAACTATCTTTTTCTAATCCCATGGTGGACTAAAGCACCAGCATGGCGTCTCCGTAAGAATAGACCTTGAACTCCTCTTCTATGGCACGCTGGTATGCGGCCATTATCAGCTCTCTTCCTCCAAAGGCGCACACCAACATGAGCAGGGTGGACCTTGGCAGGTGAAAGTTGGTGATGAGGTGGTCTATCACCTTTAAGCGGTATCCGGGATAGATGAAGAGATCCGTCCATCTGGAGGCAGCGGTGATCAACCCTTCAGGCTCAGCGGAGCTTTCAAGGGCCCGGGTCACCGTTGTTCCCACTGCTATTACGGGAATCCCCTCTCTCTTTGCCGCGTTGACCTTTTCCGCGGTCTCTTGGGGGATTGTGAAGAACTCCTCCTCCATCTGGTGCTCTTCAACCCTCTCGGTCTTCACGGGCTTAAAGGTTCCAGGCCCCACGTTCAGGGTGACATAGGCCGTGTCTATGCCCTTCTCTTTCAGTGAAGAGAGCATGCTGTGGGTGAAGTGGAGCCCTGCAGTGGGTGCTGCCACGGCGTATCCCTGGCTTGCAAAGACCGTTTGGTACCTCTCTTGGTCATCAGCTGAAGGGGGGCGCTGAATGTAGGGGGGCAGAGGAACCTGGCCGGTTCTCTTCAAGGCCTCTTCAAAGGAGAGCCCTTGGGAGGGCTCAAACCGCACCCTTCTTCTGCCCGTTGGCAACACCTCTTCAACCACAGCCACTATTTTAACCCCCTGTTCCTCTCCAAGTATCAGTCTTCGTCCCTCCCTCCATGCCCTGCCGGGCTTCACAAGGCACTCCCAGGTGTCTTCCTTGACCTTGTGAACCAGAAGGCACTCCACCCTGCCCCCTGTCTCTTTACGACCCAAGAGTCTTGCAGGGATCACCTTGGCGTTGTTGAGGACCATTAAGGCAGGAGAGGGCAGGTACTGGGGCAGCTGGGAGAAGTGGGTGGGTATGATCTCGCCGGTCTTCCTCTTCACCACCATGAGACGAGAGCTTCCCCGTTCTTTTGGGGGATGCTGGGCAATAAGGTGCTCTGGTAGCTGATAGGAGAATAGGCTTACCTCCAACTATCCACCATCTCCTTCAGATACTCCCTTATCTCTTCTGCCATCTCCGGATGCTTCAAGGCGGCGTAGATCTGAGACTTTATCCATCCAATCTTGGTGCCGCAGTCTAAGTACCTTCCCTTGAAGACTATTCCATAGACACCTTGATCCTTCATTGCAGCAACCAAGGCGTCGGTTAGCTGAATCTCCCCTAAGGCGCCTCTTCCTGACTCCTCTATCTTTTCAAAGATGTCAGGGGTGAGAATGTAGCGGCCCACTATGGCCAGGTTTGAAGGGGCCTCTTCTACCGCGGGCTTCTCAACCATCTGGGTGATCTTGAAGACCCCAGGCTCTCTCTCTTCGCCGGCAGCTATGCCGTAGCGGGGAATGAGGTGCTGGGGAACCTCCATAAGCCCGATAACCGGTTTCTGGTATCTATTCCACACCTCCATCATCTGGGCCAGCACCGGCACCTGGGCATCAACCACGTCGTCTCCCAGAAGCACCGCAAAGGACTCGTCTCCAACGGCCTCCCTTGCGCAGAGAACAGCGTGCCCCAGGCCTAAAGCCTCTCTTTGGCGAACAAATATGCACCTTGCAAGAGAGGATATCTTCTTTATCTCTTCAAGCTCCAGGTCTTTCCCTTTCTCTTTGAGAAAGAGCTCAAGTTCTGGGGATGAGTCAAAGTGATCCTCAATAGCCCTTTTACCCCTGCCAGTAACGAAGATCATGGTCTCTATTCCCGACGAGGCTGCCTCTTCAACGGCGTACTGAATCACGGGCTTGTCCACCAGAGGGATCATCTCTTTGGGTGATGCCTTGGTTGCCGGTAAGAACCTGGTTCCCCATCCAGCCACGGGGAAGACGGCCTTTCTGAGATTCTTCATGGTGCCTCCCTTCAGTTGAGTTGCTCTATTCCGTTCTGCTTGATCTGTAGCAGAAAGGGCCTTCGTAGAGGCTTGCCCTCTTCAGAGAATCCGATGAGCCCGGTGACTCCTCTGAACCTTAGCTTTGAGAGGGGTTCGTTCATTCCCAACCGATACCACTCAATCAGGGCCTTTGCCGCGTCATAGGCCTGTGCGGCGAGGGGAGAGGGATAGGCTTTGTACTTATTTAGATACCCCATTATGAACTCTTGCACCGGGAGGTAAAGAGAAGCCTTTGAGAAGGTGTTGCTGAAGAGAACGCTGGTTTCAGACTCTTCTGAGGTGTATAGGTGTGATGCCATTGCCCATAACGATACTCCCATAACGGTTATTCCCTCAAATTCGTGGTAGGCTATTTGAGGGATTATCAGCCGAGCCTCTTCCCAGGAACATGGGAGGAATAGGAGCTGTGGAACCTTGTGCCTGTTCTCCATCTCGTCAAATATGTCGGTAAAGTCCAAGGTTCCTTCCTGATAGGGTTTGAAGAGGATTACGGTTCCACCTTTATCCTCCCAGCTGCGTTTGAACTCCTCTGCCATCACCCTTCCAAAGGGAATATCGGGGTAGAGCACCCCAGCGGTGGTCAGCTTTAGCTCTCTCCCCGTTTCCGCCGCAAAGCCCGCCTCTTGATCTAAGATGTAAGAGGTTGAGAATAGCCAAGGGCTTATCCCCGTAAGAAAAGGGACCCTTACGAAGGGGGTTATTAAGGGTATTGATCTCTCTTCCACTTTGGGTATCACCTTCTGGATGGCAAAGGTCTCCATGCCCCCTACCACTCCCACCAGGTCTCTTGTCTCTAAGATATTGTCTATCTTCTCATCCTTTAAAACCTTGAATCCGGCCTCTTCTGCTGCAATACGCACCCCTTGTTCAACGTCTTTGCATAAAGTGGGATACGAGCTGTTCTTTGGTAGCCAAAGCCCTATGGTTGCCTCCACAGGGGTGGGGGCTTTCACCGCTGTGTTGTTTGCCTGAAGGGTGGTGGGCTTTTCTGTCTCAATCTCAGAGGGCGATTGGGGAGGGGTCTCCCACCCTCCCAATTGCTCTGAAGAGTTGTCTTCAGAGGCCTTTGGGGGCTGTGAGGACTGTTGTTCCTCTTCCTCAATAGGTGGCTGTGAGGTGGGCTGGTATGAGAGTATCTCTTTGAGTTTCTTGTAGCTCTCTAACTGCAGGGAGTTTAGCCTCATGGTCTCTATTCTGCTGAGATACCCTGCAGCCTGGTAGTCGCTCCTCTTCTCGTGGGCCATCCAGGCCAGTTCCAGAAGAGACGCGTCTGCCCAGAGGGAGTCTGGGTATTGGGCTATCACCTTTCTGAACCTCTCCTCTGCAAGACGGGTGTAGCCCTTCTTCATGTAGAGCCTTCCCATCTCGTACCATGCCCTTCCTTGAATGGGGGTGTCTGGATAGGAGAGGGAGAGAGAGTAGTAGATTGATAAGGCCTTTTCGGTATCCCCCTGGTCTGCAAACTTTTGGGCCTTCTGGAATTGGGCCTCTGCAGGCTGGACGGCTGAAGGGGGAACAGTGGCGCTGTGTCGCACTCTTTGCTGGGTGGGTGCGCATCCCACAATAAAGGTCAACACAATAAAAAGGATCAGCTTTGCTATGCCTTTAGTACTTTGCGTAAGATACGGTGTATCCAATGATCTTCTCCTGCCTTTGAAGGGTTAAAAGTGTCTTCTTTAAACTTTTCTCTTCTACTGGCCCTACAAGAACTCTGTAAAGGGCCAGGTCTTTTGTTTTGTCAACCATAATGGCCCGGTATCCGTTCTCTTTCAGCCTCTTTACCAGCTGTATAGCCTTCTCTTTTTTTGCGAAGGCCCCTGCCAGTATGTAGATGCCATTCTGTATGCTTCTCGCTCTATCTTCTGTGATGAAGGTGTCCCGGTGCTCTTTAATAGCCGCCTGCTTACCAAAGGTGAATCCCGCAGCAAAAACCGCCCCGTATCCGCACAGGGCCAAAAAGAGAATGATGCGCCACTTGCCGCTTCCTATGCTCATCTTGTGGTCTTTCCCCCTTTACAGTTCCGCTGCTAAGCACTCACTACCACTCTCTTTTGTGGGGCTCAAGCAGGTGGAAAACTTCTTCTTAATGGCTTATATCTTGCACTATGGAGATAATCACCACCCATGAGATGGCCGATTTTGATGCCTTGGCGTCTTT
>JALWSI010000122.1 GCA_027080315.1 bacterium
ATCAAAGACTGGCCAGATGCCTCCACCCCGTGTAGGAGAGGCCAGGGCCTGAATGAGCCCCACACCCACCGCCAAGAGAACCACAAAAACGAAACGAAACTTTTTAAGATTCATCGGCTAATCCTCTTCAGAACCAAGAGATAGTGGGTATCGTCCCAAGAGACAGTAGGTACCGCTTTTATGTAGAGAAACTTCTCCCCAGGCAGCCTCTTCACAGAGAGAACCCTTGCAACGGGATAACCCCGGGGGAAGATCCCACCCAGTCCGCTTGTCAGGAGAAGATCACCCGCTTTGATCTCCCTGTCGGTGAGGACGTACTTAAGAAACATCCCACCGGCATTGTCTCCCTCCAGTATGCCTCTCACCCCAGAAGTCTGATCCTCCACGTGTATCTTACAGTCAACAGAGGTGACTCCAAGGACCCTGCTGGTGCGAGGGGTAGTGGCTACAACGATCCCCATCACCCCATAGGGAGAAACAACAGCCATGCCCTTTCTCACCCCATCTGATGAGCCTTTATCCACCATGAAGGTTGGGCTCCACGGGGTTCCCCCTTTGCAAATGAGGTTGACGGGAACCACAGGGTAGGGCAGCTCTCTCTTCAGTTTTAGGAGCTTTCTCAGCTCGCGGTTCTCTCGTATGGCGGCCTTTGACGCATTGAGTTTTATAAGAAGGTCATCTCTCTCTTTTATTAAACGATTCCTCTCTGCCTCCCAAGCCCCCCAGTACTTTACAATATCAAAGACCCCTCCAATGGTTCTCTCAAGTTTCGCCATCTGCCTACCCCAGAAGAGAAGCAAGGGGTCAACCACCTTCACCGGAGCAACGGAAAGAGGAGAGCGCACATCCATCATCACCCCAGAAAAGGAGATCAAAGAGAGAACGGCAATGAGAGCCACACGGTAGTAGCGCTCTTTATTGGGCATAGGTTAAAGGTCCTTGGATCTTCCCTGTCTTCACAGGGGCTCTTCTAACCCAGAGGGTCCAAGATCACAAACACCTCTACCCAAGACGCATCTCTGTTTTCTCACTAAGCAGCCAAACCCAGCCAGAAATGTTGGCAAAATGGCTTTGGACTACAGCTTGTCTATGGTCTCAATGGAGTACCTGTACCCCTGCTCGGTGAGGAAGAGCTGGCGCCTCATGGCAAACTCTTGCTCTTTGGTGTCTTTGCTCACCAAAGAGTAGAAATAGGCGGGCTGTCCATCCTTTTTGGGCCTAAGCACCCTGCCCAATCTCTGAGCCTCCTCCTGACGAGAGCCGAACCTTCCCGACACCTGAATGGCAAGGGCTGCATCTGGAAGATCCAGAGCAAAGTTTGCAACCTCAGAGACCACAAGCAGTCTTAGGTCTCCCCTTCTGAACTTATGGAAGTAAACCTCCCTCTCTTCTTGAGGGGTCTTTCCGGTTATCAAAGGGGCCTTAAACTGTGCCGCAATCTTCTCAAGCTGAGATATGTATCTTCCTATTATCAAAGCGGGTAAGCCTTCGTGTCTCTCAAGGAGCCTTGGTATTATCATCCCTTTGGCAGGGTTCTCGGCTGCTATGCGCAACGCCTGTCGTTGGGTGGCGTTTATGTATCTGCGCCTCTCTGCAGGAGGCAAAGGAACCCTTATCTCACAACACTCCACGGGGGCTATCCAACCAGCATGCTCCAAGTCCTTCCATGGGGCATCGTAACGCTTAGGGCCTATTAAAGAGAAGACATCCTCTTCTCTACCATCCTCTCTGACCAGGGTGGCAGTTAAACCGAGTCTCCTCTTGGCCTGAAGATCAGCGGTGGTTCTGAAAACAGGAGCAGGAAGAAGGTGAACCTCGTCGTATATGATGAGACCCCAGTCTTTCAGTTTGAATATCTCAAGGTGAGAAAAGTTGCCCGTCTTGCTCTTACGATGACTGAGGATCTGGTAGGTGGTGATCACTATGGGCTTTATCTCTTTCTTCTCTCCCGAGTACTCCCCTATATCCTCAGGAGGAACCGTGGTCTTGTCAATGATCTCTCGTATCCACTGTTTAAGTGAGGTGGCCCCTGTGGTGATGATCAAGGTGCAGCTCTGGGCCTTCTCCATCACCCCCAACCCCACAATGGTCTTGCCGGCACCGCAAGGCAGCAGCACCACTCCACTGCCTCCCTGGACGCTCCCGCCTGCCCAGAAGGCATCCACCGCGTCCTTCTGATACGGACGCAGAGCCACCTTCGGATTCAAGGATATTGGGTAGTACTCACCCTCCACATAACCCGCCAGATCCTTCACCGGCCAGCCGGCCTGGATAAGGGCCTGCTTAACCAAGCCCCTGAAAGAGGGATCTACCAGGGCCCGGGCCTTACCGATCACCTCTTTTATGGTGCTACGCACCGTTGAGTGCTGCAGTACCTCTTGCAAAAGGATGGGATCTTCCGCCTCAAGCACCAAATCCTCACCCTCTTTGGTCAACACCAGTCGGCCATAGCGTGAGGAGATCTCTTTTATGTTGGTGAGCACCGAGGGAGGTACCGGATAACGAGAGAACTTCTCTAAAACCTCGGTGATCTCGTCGGGATGCACTCCCATTGCAGCGGCGTTCCAGAGAGACAAGGGGGTGATGCGATAATGATGGATGTACTCTGGACTCTTCACCAGATCGGCAAAGATAGCCAGCTTATCTCTGGCCTCGTGAAACTGAGGATGCTCAACCTCAAGAAGCAGAGTCATGTCGCTCTGGACAATCAGGGGACCTCTCATGCTGTTGCAAATTCCTCCTTTTAATCTACTTAAAAGGTACTATCACAATACCCTGCCTGCAGCATGCCACACCGGTTTTCAAGGGTCAACCACCCTGAGGCCTCAAAGTGGGGAAAAGTATAACATCTCGTATGGAAGGAGCATTAGTGAAAAGCATGACCAGTCTGTCCACTCCTATACCCTCCCCAGCAGTAGGAGGAAGACCGTACTCAAGGGCTCTTATGTAATCCTCATCAAGTCTCTGTGCCTCTTCGTCACCAAGATCCCTCTCTCTGAGTTGCTGCAACATTCTCTGGCGCTGCTCTTTGGGATCGTTAAGCTCTGTGTAGGCATTGGCAATCTCTCGTCCCGCAACAAAAAGCTCAAACCTCTCAACCACCTTTGGGTCCTCAGGCTTGCTCTTGGCCAAGGGAGAGATATCAACGGGGTAATCGTAAATGAAGGTGGGTTGAATAAGATTTGGCTCAACAAGCTCGTCAAAGATCTCTCCCAACACCTTGCCGTGAGAGTGAAGATGCTCGGTCTCTATCTCAAGCTCCTCTGCAAACCTTCTGGCTGCCTCTTCGCTATCCCACACCTCCTCGGGAGCATTACCAATGCTGGTCAAGGCATCTTTGAAAGATATCCTCTTCCAAGGAGGCGCAAAATCTATCTCATACTCACCATAAGGCACCTTGGAGTCACCAAGAATCTCCTTGGCCAAAGAAGAAACCATCTCTTCGCTTAGCTCCATTAGGGTGTTGTAGTCGGCATAGGCCATGTAAAACTCCACCATTGTGAATTCTGGATTGTGCTCTGAAGAGATACCTTCGTTTCTGTAGCACTTGCCCAGCTCAAAGACCCTGTCAAAGCCGCCCACAACCAAACGCTTCAGGTAAAGCTCAGGGGCTATCCTTAAATAGAGCTCAAGGTCCAAGGCGTTGTGATGGGTCACAAAGGGCTTTGCCGCCGCCCCCCCTGGAATAACCTGCATGGTGGGGGTCTCTACCTCAATAAACCCTTTTGAAGATAGATAGTTACGAATACCCTGAACAACCTTTGCCCTTATTAGAAACCGATCTCTGCTCTCCTTATTGGCGATGAGATCAAGATACCTTTGACGATACCTGAGCTCCTTATCCTTGAGCCCGTGCCACTTCTCAGGCAGTGGCCTAACGATCTTTGATAGCAGCTTGGCCTCATTAACCTGCAAGGTGAGCTCTCCGGTTCTCGTCCTGAAGAGAGTGCCCGAAGCACCAAGGAAGTCTCCCACATCCATCTTTTTCAGAATCTTGCGGTAGAACTCTCTGCCCACCTTATCCTCTCTGAAATAGAGCTGGATCTGGCCGCTCATATCCCTTAAATGGGCAAAGCTGGCTCTGCCGTGAAATCTCAACGAGACTATCCTGCCTGCAAGCTTAAACTCCCCTGCCTGAGCCAACCTCTCTTCGTCTTCCACTTCAGAATATGCACTAAGCACATCCCCAATAAGATGAGACACCTGTGCACGGTTAGGATAAGGCTCTATTCCAGCCTCTCTGAACCTCTCTACCTTCTGGTAAAGCTCCTTCACTATTCTGTTGGTCTCTTCGCTCGTCATGGTCTATCTCCCTTATTCCTGCAACGCACAAGGTAGTGATTGGCCCACATACACCAGAAGAATAACCCTGGTCAAATACACTTTTATCAAACTCTCTTCTTGACACTACCATCCCTATAGGAGCATATGCTACCTCACCCTTGGGAGGGAAATTAAAGACAATCAAAAGAGAAAAAGGAGATAGTTTGGAAGAGCTTCTTGACGCCATAAGAGCCTTAGGAAGGTTTCCGCTGCTGGTACTGAGGCTGCTGGGGGATTTTGGCATCTTTTTTGGCAAAGCTGTCTTCTGGACATTCACCCCACCTTTGAAGTTTGAGAGGCTTTTGAAGCAGATAAACTTCATTGGCACAAAGTCTCTATCTATAATTGCGCTAACCGGCGGATTTACCGGAATGGTACTGGCGTTGGAGACCTTTTACGCCATGCAGAAGTTCGGCGCCGAGGCCCTTTTAGGACCCACAGTGGCTCTATCAATGATCAGAGAACTGGGCCCTGTGATCTCGGCCCTCATGATAACGGCCAGGGCGGGATCGGCCCTGACCGCAGAGATAGGAATAATGCGCATAACCGAACAGATAGACGCCTTAGAGGTTATGGCCTTAAATCCCTTCAGGTATCTCATTGTACCTAACCTCTTGGCAGGGCTCATAACCTTTCCCCTTCTCACCTCCGTCTTTGACGTAGTAGGCATCTACGGAGGCTATCTGGTAGGGGTTAAGCTTTTAGGGGTGAGTGCAGGAACCTATTTTGGAGAGATGAAAAACTACATTGACATGGCAGAGGTGGTGCATGGACTCTACAAGTCCCTCTCCTTTGGGGTGGTGGTGACCTGGATATGCTGTTACTGCGGATTCACTACGGGATACGGGGCCGAGGGGGTGAGCAAGGCAACAACAAGAGCCGTAGTGGCCTCCTCGGTGATGGTTTTGGTGTGTGACTACATACTGACATCGTTGCTATTTTGACCATGATAGAGGCCAAGAACCTTCATAAGACTCTGGGTGGGCACAAGGTGCTTGATGGCGTCTCCTTTAAGGTGGAGAAAGGGGAGATGCTTGCCCTCATCGGGAAGAGCGGCGTGGGGAAAAGCGTGACCCTAAAACACATAGTGGGGCTTATGAAACCAGATGCCGGCAGGGTATTTGTTGACGGCAAGGACATACTTGAGGCGAAAGGACGCTCTCTTGAACAGCTGCGCAGCAAGTTTGGATACCTCTTTCAAGGAGGGGCGCTCTTTGACTCAATGACCGTGTTTGATAACGTAGCGTTTCCCTTGAAGGAGAAGAAAAAGCTGAACCACCAAGAGATCCGTGAAAGGGTCCTTTTTGAGCTTGAGCAGGTGGGACTGGCTGGCATGGAGAAGAAGTTTCCTGCTGAGCTGAGCGGAGGCATGAGAAAGAGGGCCTCACTGGCAAGATGCCTTGTGAGTGATCCTGAGATCATGCTATTTGACGAGCCCACAACGGGACTTGATCCTTTAACTGCCAACACCATCAACGAACTTATCCTTAAAACCTACGAGAGGGTGAGATTCACTGGAATTGTGGTGTCCCACGAGATTCCGGGCATATTCTCACTCGTCCACAAGGTGGCCATGCTCTACGAGGGCAAGATCGTGGCCTACGGAACACCGGAGGAGATCATGGAAGTTGACAATCCCATAGTAAGGCGGTTTATTGAGGCAGGGATAGAACAGGGCCGCAGAAAGAGAGGGGTGAGAGAACTATGAAGCGGTTTGACACAGAATTGATGGTAGGTATCTTCTTCCTGATAGGGCTGGTCTGTCTTGCCTATCTC
>JALWSI010000123.1 GCA_027080315.1 bacterium
ACCCGTAATCCCAAGACCATCACCAAGGAGGCACTTGCGGCAAAGGCCCTGAACATCATGGAGAAACACTCAATAACCGCACTTGTGGTGGTGGATTCAAAGGGTAGGCCAGAGGGTCTGCTTCACATGCACGATATTCTCAAAGCAGGGGTTGTTTAGACTAGGGGTTTAACAAGATCTCTCTGTTTCTCAAGGTTAATGGCCTCAATTGTTGCCAATCACCTAATCTTGAAGTAAGCCATGGGTGGGGTTTTTCGGTTGAGAACCACATAGGAACAGATGAGGAGGTTTCAGATGAAGATATTTGAGCTATTTAGAAAGTCTCCCTTTGAACCTTTGGAAGAGATGATGGCAAAAGTGAAGGAGTGCGCCCATGGAATAGAGCCCCTTTTTGAGGCCTTTCTCGCCGAAGATAGGGAAGAGATGATGAGGTTGAAGAAGGAGATATCTCACCTTGAGTTTGAAGCGGACAAGATAAAGGACTCCATACGTTCCTCTTTACCTCGTAGCATCTTTCTTTCGGTGGCAAGAGAGGACATCTTGCACATACTGGCCAACGAGGACTCTGTTGCTGATGCCTCTGAAGATGTGGCGGTGCTTATGAGCTTGAAGAAGGATGTGAAGGTGATTGAAGAGCTCATAGAACCTGTGAGAACCCTGGTGAAAGAGGTGCTGTCAGTGGTGGATATGGCATACGATGTGATTCGGGAACTGCCCTTGGTTTCTGAGACCTCTTTTGGGGGACCAGAGGCCCAGAGGGTGATCACCATGATAGATAAGGTGTGCGATATGGAGCATCACTCTGATGAGACCCAGAAAGAGGTGGCAAGGATAATCTTGAACAACGAAGATAAGTTTTCTGCTGGTGATCTCTGGGTTTGGCTCAATATCATCCGTAAGACCGGAGATATAGCCAACTACGCTGAAAAGGTATGCAACCAGGTGAGATTGCTTTTATCAAAATGATACCTTAGCCGGTGGTTAGAACCATGAGCTCTCTCCTTATTATTCTACTCGCGGTTGTTGGAGGCCTCTACATGGCTTGGAACATAGGGGCTAACGATGTTGCCAATGCCATGGGAACCTCCGTTGGCTCAAAGGCCCTAACTCTTAAACAGGCCATACTTATTGCGGCTATCTTTGAGTTCAGCGGGGCGGTTCTGGTGGGTTCTCACGTAACCAGCACAATCCAGAAGGGAATAGTTGATCCTGCTCTTTTTGCCTCGGTGCCCCAGCAGTATGTGATTGGCATGTTGGCAGCCCTCATCTCTGCTGGCATCTGGCTTCAGCTGGCCACTTTTTGGGGCCTTCCAGTCTCAACCACCCACTCAATAGTTGGGAGCGTGGTGGGCTTTGGCATCGTGTGCTATGGGGTAAAGGCCATTGAGTGGGGCAAAATGGCAACAATTGTGGCGAGCTGGGTAATATCTCCCATTGCGGGGGGTATATTGGCCTTTCTTACCTTCAAGATCATCGCCAGGCTCATTCTTGAGAGTCCTAAACCCATCCACGCTGTTCACCGGTATTTCCCTTATTTGACGGCGGTGGTGTTTGCCTTGGTTACCCTCTCTTTCACCTACAAGGGTCTTAAAAACCTGCATCTAAATCTATCCCTCACAAAGGCTCTCTTGATTGCCCTTTTGATGGCTGTGGTGGGTTGGATTGGGGGCACCCTTTTTCTTTTGAGAAGAAGAACCAGTGCAACAGGGGTCACTTTGAGGCAGCGACTTAGGGACATGGAGGAGGTTTTCAAATACCTGCAGGTTATGACCGCCTGCTGTATGGCCTTTGCCCATGGTGCCAACGATGTTGCCAACGCCACAGGGCCACTGGCTGGGATCATTATGGGTATGAAGCAGGGTATGATCACCAGCAAGGCAGAGGTGCCCATGTGGGTGCTTTTGGTGGGAGGAACTGGAATCGTCATAGGCCTTGCCACCTGGGGATACAGGGTTATTGAGACGGTGGGAAAGAAAATAACCGAGATAAACCCATCCCGTGGTTTCTCTGCAGAGTTTGGATGTGCCACAACGGTGTTGATCTGCTCGCGCTTGGGGCTTCCCGTTTCAACCACCCACACCCTGGTGGGAGCGGTGATTGGAGTTGGAATGGCAAGGGGAATTGGCGCATTGAACCTGAAAGTTATTAGAGACATTTGGTACTCTTGGTTGATCACCGTGCCCTTCACAGCCGGATTAACCGCAATACTCTTCTCATTTATGCGTTAGGGGAGGTGGCAAGATAGGTAAAAGGCCCATACCAGAAAGAGGAGTTACTTATCCCTTCTTGTTGTTGGGAAAAGGGATCCTTTTTCTGTTTAAGTCGGTGATTCTCTTTGTTCTCATTGTGGGATTCCTATCAATAGTGGCGGCGGGGGCCTTTCTCTACACCCTTGAGAGCAGGCTTCCCAATGTTGAGGCCATAAAGGAGTATCATCCACCGTTGTTGACCCAGGTTTTTGATCGCAACGGGGAGCTAATAGCGGAGTTTTTCAAAGAGAAGAGGATATGGGTGCCCCTTGATGAGATTCCGGTGAAGCTTCAAGAGGCCTTTATTGCCGTTGAAGACGAAGATTTTTACCGGCACAAAGGCATAGATATTCAGGGTATTCTGAGAGCGGCATGGGTTGATTTTAGAGCCAAAAGAATAGTGCAGGGAGGCAGCACCATAACCCAGCAGGTGGCAAAGCGTATGTTCTTGAGTCCTGAGAAGAGCTTTATCCGAAAGGCAAAAGAGATACTACTTGCGTGCAAACTTGAAAGGGTGCTCACCAAACGCCAGATCTTAGAGCTTTACCTTAACCAGGTCTATTTTGGACACGGGGCATACGGGGTTGAGGCTGCGGCTCTCACCTACTTTGGAAAGCACGTGTGGGAGCTATCTTTGGCTGAGTGTGCCACCCTTGCTGGTCTTCCCAAGTCCCCTGGCAACTACTCTCCCTTCTTGAATCCTCAGAATGCCTACGCCAGAAGGGCTCATGTCCTTAAGAGAATGCTGGTTGAGAACTACATCACCCCTCAGGAGTACGAAGAGGCTCTGCATGAACCTTTCTCCCTCAGTAAAGAGAGAAGGTATCGTGTGGATAAGGCTCCCTATTTTGATGAGTTTATTCGCCAGAAGCTGGTTGAGAGATACGGAGAGAAAGAGGTGCTTGAAGGGGGACTTAAAGTTTATACCACCCTCGACCTTACTCTACAAAGGGCCGCCCAAAAGGCACTTCGCAAAGGGCTTGAGGCTGTGGACAAAAGGGGAGGATACAGGGGTCCCCTTTACCATGTTGACAGTGAGCACCCTGCTCCTCCTGCTCCCAAAGAGATCTCCATTGGCGGGGTGTACAAAGGGCTGGTTGAGAAGATAACCCCCAAAGGGGTTGTGGTGGCCCTGGGGAAGGTTAAGGGGCTCATCACAAAGAAGGATATGGCCTGGGCTCCAGGATGGCTGAAGAAGTGGAAGGGCTTTGAGGCATACCTCTCTCCAGGGGATGTTATTCTGGTTAGGGTTAAGGATGTTGGGTATTCAGGGCAGTTGAGACTCGCCTTAGAGCAGAAGGTTAGCGTTGAGGGGGCGGTTCTATCTTTGGATCTCGCAACGGGAGACGTGCTTGCCATGGTGGGGGGGTACAGTTTCAGGAGAAGCAAGTTCAACCGGGCAGTGCAGGCAAGAAGACAACCCGGCTCTGGGTTCAAGCCCATAATCTACACCGCTGCCATGGCCAGTGGATTCACCCCTGCCTCCATAATCGTTGACTCTCCAATCACCTTCTACCTTCCTGAAAAAAAAGAGTTCTGGAAACCCGAGAACTACGAGAAGAGGTTTTACGGACCAACCCGCTTAAGGGTAGCCCTTGCCCACTCTCGGAATGTGGTGACCATCAAGCTTCTGAAGAAGATAGGGGTTAATAACGCCATCAGGTACGCCAGGCTTCTGGGAATAAGGGGAGAGTTGCAGCCGAACCTCTCCCTGGCCCTTGGAGGTTCTGATGTGACCCTTTGGGATATGGCAAAGGCTTATGCTACATTCCCCACAGGGGGTAAACTCTACTCTTTGAGGTACATCACCAAGGTTGAGACCCACGATGGAACTTTGCTTGAAGAGTTTAAGCCTATCTACCAGCAGGTGTTGCCCAAGGACCTTGCCTACATAATGACCTCAATGCTTCAGAGTGTGGTGAAAGAGGGCACGGGCAGAAAGGCCAAGGTTCTTGGGGTGCCCTGCGGCGGTAAAACCGGTACCACCAACGACTACCGTGATGCATGGTTTTTGGGATTCACCACCCAAACCTTTACAGGGGTCTATGTGGGGAGGGATAACCACACCTCCATTGGAGAGAAGGAGACAGGGGCCCGGGCGGCCTTGCCCATCTGGATAGATGTGATGAAGGAGGCCATAAAGGGCAAGCCCATAGAGCCTTTTGCTATTCCGCCCTCTGTGGTCTTTGCCAGAATAGACCCTCGCAATGGCCTTCTTGCAAGACCTGACACAAGAAACGCCTTCTACGAGGTATTTAGAAAAGGCACTGAACCTAAACGCTTCACCTCTCCTATTGTGAGAAAGAACATCTACAACATAGGCCTTCAATGAGCGTTAAGCCTGCAATAAGGGATCTTTCTGTCTCAGAGTGTGAAAATTGGTTTGCTGAGATGGGCGAGCCCTCTTATCGGGTTAATCAGCTGTTGGGATGGCTCTATCGCAACCCCGTGGCTGGTTTTGAAAATATGACCAACCTTCCAAAGGGGCTTCGTGAGGTGCTTCATGGCGCCTTTCGCCTGTGGTCTTTGAACCTTTCTCAGATTGAGTCAGCCGATGATGGCACCGTTAAGCTTCTCTGGAGCACCCCTCTGGGGGAGCATTTGGAGAGCGTTCTCATACCCATGTTGAGGAGGGATGAGGGCAGGGCAGAGCCACACCATCTCACCATCTGCGTCTCCACCCAGATAGGGTGTGCACGGGGGTGTACCTTTTGCCTCACAGGGGTGCAGGAGTTTTCAAGAAACCTCTCTGTGGCTGAGATCTTAGATCAGGTGCTCTTCACAATGGTGTGGTTGAAAGGGGGCTTTCCTGAAACTGAGGCCCTGCCTTTGGTGTTGAGAGAGCTGCCCCTCTCAAATGTGGTTTTTATGGGCATGGGTGAGCCCTTAGACAACTATCACTCGGTGCTTCGGGCCTCTTCGCTCCTTGCCAACCAGGTGGGCTTCTCTCATCGCAAGATCACCATATCAACGGTGGGAGTGGTTCCTAAGATTCTGAAACTGTCAAAAGAACCCGAGGTGTTCAGCCTTGCTCTCTCCCTACACGCAGCAAACGACGAGGTTAGATGGAGGATCATGCCCCGAAAGCGGCACTATCCCTTGAAGGATATTGTGGAGGCCCTGCGGGTCTTTCCCTTGCCTCCCCGTAAGAGGTTCACAGTGGAGTACGTTATGCTAAAAGATGTGAACGATTCTCTCTCGCAGGCCAAGGATCTGGTTAGACTACTCAATCCCTTAAGATGCAAGGTGAATCTCATTCCTTACAACCCCTTTCCGGACTCTCCCTATGCGCCTTCCCCCATGCACCGCATTGAGGAGTTTCAGAGTCTTTTAAGGCAAAAGGGACTTTCCGCCTTCATCAGGGCCAGCAGGGGCAGAGAGATACTTGCAGGGTGTGGTCAGCTCAGATGGAAGGTGGAGCATGGGTAGGTTTCCCCTTAGATTCACCCTGATTGCCACGGATCCCGCTGGGGCCCGCAGGGGCGTTGTGGTCACCCCCCACGGGGAGATTCAGACCCCTGCCTTCATGCCTGTTGGAACCCAGGGTGCGGTGAAGGCTGTTACCCCTGCTCAGGTGCTCTCCACAGGGGCAGAGGTTGTGCTTGCCAACACCTACCACCTCTCTTGGGGAGGCAGAAGGGAGCTTGTGAAACGAGCCGGAGGGCTTCATCGGTTCATGGGGTGGCCCTTGAGCATCTTGACCGATAGCGGTGGGTTCCAGGTCTTCTCTTTGCCAGATGCCCAGATTGACGATGAGGG
>JALWSI010000124.1 GCA_027080315.1 bacterium
AGAGAAGCCCTTGAGGCCTATCATAACCCCTGTGTCAAAAGAGACGGTGGTTATGGGGGTGATGAGCACTCCTCCCACAGCCCCAAGAGCCCCGCTCAAGAAGAAGGCCAGCAGCCTGATCCTCTCCACAGGTATCCCCATGAGCATAGCCGCCCGGGGATTACACGCAACGGCCCTCATGGCCTTGCCATAGCGGGTTGACCTGAAGAACCAGAAAAGAACCAGCACAACCACTAAGGTGACACCAAAGATCCACAGGCTCTGGGGCATGAGGTAGGCACCGAGTATCCTTATCGGGGTGTCGCCTGAAAAAGGCGGGAGGGAGAGGGGGCGTTTCCCCCAAACCAGCTTTATCACTCCCCTTATGAAGATGGAGGCTCCGATGGTGATGAAGATGAGAATGAGCACATCCTTGGAGACCGCGGGCTGTATGAGGCACCTATCCATAACCACACCCACCAAGGCCACAAGGAGAACCGCAAGGAGAAAGGCCACAGGAAGGGGCAGGTGAAGCCCCACAAATAGGGTGACCATGAGCATTCCCCCCAAGGTGAGAAAGTCGCCCTGGGCGAAGTTCACTATGCCTGTGGCGTTGTGAATCAGGCAGAAACCCAGGGCTATCAAGGCGTAGATGCTTCCTGTGGCAAGACCAGAGAAGAGGAACTGGGCAAAGAGGTGGCCCTCCATCTCAGCCCCTCCTAAAAACGAAGGGCTGTGAACCGAAGCCCACAGCCCTTGATTTTTTAAGAATGGCCGTGGGCTTCAGCCTGCCCACGGCCAACGGTATCATCTCACGCGGCTCCTGGGCAGACTTCGCCCCTGCACCACCACCAGAAGCCGTTGCTATGTGCCATTTGAACCATCATGCTCTCTCTTCTTTCAAAAGCCCTCTTCTGTGTCAACCCTCTCTACTTTGGAAGAACAACCTTTGAGAGGTCTGCTATCCCTTTGAAGAGACCGGCTATGCGATTGAGGAGAGATAGGCGGTTCTTCTTAACCCTCTCGTCCTTGTCCATCACCAGCACATTATCAAAGAAGCTGTCAACCTTGGACTTAAGGGCAACGATCTTGGCCAAAGCACCAGAGTAGTCCTCATTGGCTTTGGCCTCCTCCACTTCCGGAGCTATTCTCTCAACCTCTTCAAAGAGGGCCTTCTCTGCATCCTCTTTCAGCAAGGCGGGATCAATCCCACTCTCCTCAAACCCCTCAGGGATGATGTTCATCACCCTCTTGAAGGTGGTCATCAACTCTTCAAACTGGGGATCTTTGCTCACCTCAACAAGGGCGTCAACCCGTTTAAGGGTCTCTACCACATCGTCAAAGGCCTCAGAAAGCACGGCATCCACCAGATCTTGCCTGTAGCCCTGGGAGACCAGCTGATGGTAGAGCCTCTGTCTAATAAAGGAGATAACATCGTTCTTAACCTCCTCTGCCGGTCTCTCCATCTTATCCTTCAAGAGCCTTGAAGACTCCTCAATCAGCTCAACCAACGAGAGCCTGTAGCCCTTCTCAGAGATGGTGCGCAGCATGCCCAGAACATCCCTACGAATGCCGTAGGGATCCTCGGATCCTGTGGGGATCAACCCGATTCCAAAACAGCCCACAATGGTGTCAAGCCTATCGGCTATCCCCACTATGGCCCCTGTCACCGTGCTGGGGATATCGTCCCCTGCAAATCGGGGCAGGTAGTGCTCAAAGATCCCATCTGCCACCAGGGGATCCTCTCCCTGGATCCTGGCATACTCCCGCCCCATAACCCCCTGAAGCTCGGGAAACTCGTACACCATCTGGCTCTCAAGGTCGGCCTTTGCAAGAAGAGCGGTGCGATCAACAAGATCGCTCTTGTCAGGGGCCACATTCTGGGCAATCTTCTTGGCAAGCTCCCTGAAACGCATCACCTTCTCGTACGATGTGCCCAGTTTCTCCTGGAACACAACATCTTTCAGTTTCTCAAAGTACTTTTCAAGGGGAACCTTCTTGTCCTCTTCAAAGAAGAACTTGGCGTCGGCAAGCCGTGCCCTTAGAACCCTCTCGTTACCCTCAACGATGAGATCCATGTCATCGGTCACCATGTTGCTCACCACCACAAAGTGAGGAAGAAGCTCTCCCTTCTCGTTGAAGATGGGAAAGTAACGCTGGTGCTCCTTCATGGGGGTTATCAGCACCTCTTTGGGCAGAGAAAGGTACTCCTCCTCAAAAGAGCCGCGTAGGGGCACGGGATACTCTACCAGAAAGTTGATCTCGTCCAATAGGTCCTCGTCCTCCATGGCCACCCCTCCCACCTCTTGGGCCTTCTGGGAGACTCCCTTCCAGATGGTCTCCTTTCGCTCGTCGTGGTCAACCACCACATAGGCCTCTCTAAGCCTCTCCTGATAGCCCTCTGGAGACTCAAGGGTTATTGGTTGGGGGGCCAGGAATCGGTGCCCATAGGTCACCCTGCCGCTGCTAATATCCTCTATTGAGAACTCCACCACCTCCTCGCCAAAGAGGGCAAGGATCCAGTGTATGGGCCTTGCAAACCTGAAGTTGTAATCTGCCCAACGCATAGACTTTTTGAAGGGAATCTTGGCCATAAGATTGGGGAGAAACTCTCTAAGTATCTCAAGGGTCCCTTTGCCAGCCTCCCTCTTAACCACAGAGAGATACTCGCCTTTTGGGGTGGTGACCCGCTCTATCTCATCAAGGCTCACCCCTTGGGATTTACAGAAGCCCTCTGCCGCCTTGGTAGGATTGCCATCTGCATCAAAGGCCACCGAAACCGGGGGACCCATCACCCTCTCCTCTTTGTCCCTCTGGCTCTCTGCCATATCAAGCACCCTAAGCACCAGCCTTCTGGGGGTTCCCCAGGTGATGATCTCGCCATGGTCTATTCTCTGGTTCTCCAGCTCCCTCTTAACCATCTTCCCCATGGCATCCAAGGCCGGCAGCATGAAGCTGGCAGGAATCTCCTCTACGCCTATCTCAAACAGCAGCTCTCTCCCCATCCTTTGGTTCTCCCTCCTAAGCGTTAAGCGGATCCCCTTAAAGGGATTATCTTCCTGATCAATACTCCTACGCCTCTCTTTTTACAAGGGCTTCTATTCCTTCAAGTATCTCCTCGGGGGTGAAGTACCAAGCCGGCTTGGTGAGAGACTCCACACCCGAAGCCTTAACATAGGCCCTCACATCCTCCACCATCTGACCGGTGTTCATCTCAACCACTAAGAAGGTTCGCCCCTCTTTATCCAGATTAGCCAAAGCCTTCTTTGGGAAGGGAAATAGCGTTTGAGGCCTGAGCATTCCCACAGGGATACCCTTCTCTTTGGCCCATCTTATGGCGGTTTTGGCTATTCGGGCCACTGTCCCGTAAGCAACAACCACAAACTGGGGATCATCCTCTAAGAGAAACTCCTCGTATCTCGTCTCTTCCTCTTCAATGCGACGGTACTTCTCTGCCAGCTTCCGATTATGCTCGGTGAGCTCTCCCATTCCCAGAAAGAGGGACTTGGCCAGTTTTGGGCTTCTGCCCCTGCAACCCCTCAAAGCCCACGGCTTCTCGCTTGCAAAGGGATCAATCCACTCCTCGGGCATGTCCACTGCCTCCATGATCTGGGAAAGCAGGGCATCTCCCAAGATCAAGGCGGGGTTCCTGTACTTTTGGGAGAGGTCAAAGGCCATAAAGACCATGTCAACCGCCTCTTGCACATTGGAAGGGGCAAGCACTATGGTGCGGTAGTCTCCATGGCCTCCGCCCTTAACGGACTGAAAGTAGTCTCCCTGCGAGGGCTGAATGCCCCCAAGACCGGGGCCTCCCCTGTTCATGTTCACCACAACCGCGGGAAGCTCGGCTCCCCCTAAGTAAGAGAGCCCCTCTTGCATAAGGCTTATGCCCGGACTTGAAGAGGAGGTCATGGCCCTTATGCCCGAAACCGCCGCTCCCAAGAGCATGTTTATTGAGGCCACCTCGCTCTCTGCCTGAATAAAGACCCCTCCCACCTCGGGAAGTCTCCACGAGAGATACTCGGGAATCTGGCTTTGCGGGGTGATCGGATATCCCGCATAGAAACGGCAGCCTGCCCTAACGGCGGCCTCTGCTATGGCCTCACAGCATTTCCACAGTCTTGACTGGCTCATTTGTACACCTCTATCACCACATCCGGACACACCTCTGCGCAGAGGGCACAGGAGATACACTCTTCTTGAGAGATTATCTCTACCGGATGAAAACCGCCTTTGTTTCTCTTGGTCTCGTTCAACCTGAGGATCTTTTTGGGACAGGCATCAACACACAGGGCACATCCCTTACAGAGCTCTTCGTTAATCACTATCATCTCTCTCCCCCAACCACGGGATCTTCTCTCCTCCCATCATTCGTTTCAACTCCTCTTTCATCTCACCTTCAGTCAACCTGTCTATTGTGGTTACGGTTCTATCCTTCTCAACCCTTTTAGCAACCCTGAGGTGGTGATCTCCAAAGGCCGCTATCTGAGGAAGATGGGTTATGCACACAATCTGTCTCTCTTTTGCTATCTCTTTCAACAGCCTACCCACCTCAACGGCGGTCTCTCCTCCTATCCCCGTATCAACCTCGTCAAGCACCCACAGATCACTCCCCCCTCTATGGGATAAAAGGCTGTATATTGCAAGGGTTATTCTTGAAAGCTCACCACCAGAAGCCACCTTCCATAGGGGTCTTTTTCCCTCCCCAGGGTTGGGCTCAATGAGAAACTCCACCTTGCTAAGGCCCCAGGGCCCTGGCTCTCCCTCTGAGAACTGAAGGCTAAGCCTTGCCTGCTCAAGCCTTAACTTGCTCAAAATGGCCTCAACCTCTTGGCAAAAATCCTTCTCTGCCCCTTTTCTTCTCCTGTCCAGCTCCTCCCCTGTACGCCAAAGCTCCTCTTCAACCTCAGCAAGCCTCTCCTTCAGCTCTTGGGAGCTCTCATGGCTTCTCTCAAGCTGTGAGATCTCTTCCCTCACCTCCTCAAGGTAAGAGAGCATCTCATCCACGGTTTCACCGTACTTGGGCTTGAATCTGGCAATAAGGTCCAAACGCTCCTCCACCCTCTGAAGCTCCTCTGGATCCTCGTTCATATCCTCTGCCAGAGAGATCAGCTTAAGAGAGGTCTCTTCAACAGCCACCAAGGCCTCCTCAAGAACCTCTACCGAGGCACCAATCTCTTCTTTTAATCCCCTCCACTCTTCAAGGTTGCCCAAGGCCAGATTGATGAACTCCCGGGCAGAGGGCTCGTTCTCTGAGAGATAGCCCGCTGCCGCCATCAGCCCCTCTTTGCACCTTGCAGCCTTTGACAGAACCTCTCTCTTGCGGCGCAGATCCTCCTCTTCGCCACTTTTAAGGTCCGCCTCTTCCAGCTCTCTAAGTTGAAACCTTAAAAACTCTAAGCGTTTAATCCTTTCTGCAACCCCCTCTTCCGCCTCTTTAAGCTCATTTCTCAGCCTCTCCCTCTGGCGATAGAGCTCCAGATACCGCCGGTGAATCCCCTCAAGCCCAGCGTATGCGTCAAGGATGGCCACGTGGCGGGAGGGATGGAGGAAGGAATGGTGATCCTTCTGACTCTGGATCTCCATGAGATGGGGAGAGAGGGCTCTCAGAGTGGAGAGGGTTGACACAGAATCGTTGATGAAGACCCGATTCCTCCCCTGTCGGCTGAGAATCCTTCGTACCACTAAGGGATTCTCAAAGGGAATGCCCACCTGCTCCAACAGCTCGGCAACCGGGGAGGATCCATCAACCTCAAAGGTGCCTTCAACCAAGGCCTCAGAGGTACCCTCACGCACCATAGAGGAGTCGCCCTTCTTGCCGGCAAGCAGCCCCAAAGAGTTCACCAGCAAAGACTTGCCAGAGCCCGTCTCGCCGGTGATCACCGTAAGACCCTCTCCAAACTCCAAGAGGGCGTCGGTTATCAATGCAAGGTTCTTTGTTCTAAGGGTGAGAATCACCTACCTCTCCTCCTGGCAAAGGGCTTTTATTCCAGAATAGTGTTCCAA
>JALWSI010000125.1:0-2238 GCA_027080315.1 bacterium
ATAACAGACACCCTTATTGGCGCCTATAAGGCAGCAAGAAGTAACACCCTTTTGCTTAAATTCCCCCACTTCAAGGTGGTAATATTTCCAGAGCTAACAGAGGTCGTGATAGCTAAGGGTAAACTACCATTTCTGAAAAAGGGGAATCTGATCACTGTTCGGGGGTTCCTGATTGATCATCCTCGCTATGGTCTTGAGATAGTGCTGAAACGCCCCGAAGATCTGGTGGTAGGGGTAACCGCCTGATGAAGAATACAGGCCCCTCTGCTCGTGGCAAAAGGGCCTATTTTTCAAGAAAACCTTTTTGCTAAGCCAACACCCTCAAAATGGTTGTGGCTGCATGAGACACTGCAGTCTTGGCAGAAGAGATAGAGCCCATAACCTTCATGTAGTGGGAATATTCTGTGAATATGTACAACATGGTACCGGCAACCACTGCCAGAAAGACAAGGGCCAGAAAAGCTCCTATAGCGGTCCCTCTGTTACCGATCTCCTCGTATTTCCACACCCAGTCTATGCCCTCGTAGTTCATGCAAGCAACCTCCTACTGGAAGATTCTGGGGGGTCTCTTATCCCAAGGGTCTTTGTATGTCAAAGGGTTCCTTGACACCTTAAGTCTTGGAGAGTATCGCATTTAGCAAGAGGTAAGGAAGGAATAATCCACCAAAGAAGGGGGGTGATACCATGGCTGACAAGGCTCTTATCGGTTTTGGAGAGAGGCTGGGAGTAGTAGATATAAGGTACCTCACAAACAAGTCCAAAGAGATGAAGGCCACAGTGGTAGAGGCATTTTACAAGGTAGCACCAACAGAGGCCATTGAGAAGATGGCTCAAGAGGGCGGAATAAAGATAATAGAATCCGATAATCCTTCAAAAAGCGCTGAAGATAGGGCTTCTCAGCTGAAAAAGGAAGGATACAGCACGTTCGTTAGGGATCTGGCAGAGGTTAGAGATATGATGCGTGATGCAGGGTGCTAACAAACCCCATAGAGTAAGGAGGATGCTATTATGAATTCCTTGGTAATGGTGCTACTCTCCTTTGCGGCCTTCCTGGCTGCCTATCATATCTACGGCAAGTTCCTTGCCAACAAGATCTTTGAACTCGACCCCAACCGGGTCACCCCAGCAGTGGAGCTGAGAGACGATATTGACTACGTTCCCACCAAAAAGGAGGTGCTCTTTGGGCACCACTACACCTCAATCGCAGGCCTGGGCCCCATTGTTGGCCCCGCTGTGGCTGTGATCTGGGGCTGGGTGCCTGCCATAATCTGGGTGGTGGTGGGCAGTATAGTGTTAGGAGGTATCCACGACTTTGGCGCTCTGGTGGCCTCGGTGCGCCATCAGGGTAAGTCCATTGGAGACATGGCGGCAGAGCTGGTGAGCCCCAGGGTGAGAACCCTATTTCTCATCATCATCTTCTTTGAACTCTGGATAGTCATCGCCATCTTTGCCTTGGTGATCGCTATTCTCTTCAAGATGTTCCCCCAGTCTGTCTTCCCGGTCTGGATGGAGATCCCCATAGCAATATGGCTGGGTTACATGGTTTACAAGAAGAACGGCAACATCACAGTGCTATCAATAGTGGCTGTGGTACTCATGTATGTAACCATCATCATTGGCGCATACTTCCCCATAAAGATGCCCTCTATTGGGCCTTTGAACCCGATCCTGGTCTGGATGATCATTCTCTTCATCTACGCCTTCATCGCCTCTGTGCTACCCGTTCAGACTCTGCTGCAACCCCGTGACTACATCAACGCCCACGAGCTGCTCATCATGCTGGGTCTTTTGACCTTGGGAGTTATTGTTGCTCACCCCCCTATCGTTGCCCCTGCAGTGGATCTGCACCCCAAAGGCGCTCCTCCCATCCTACCCTTCCTCTTCGTGGTTATCGCCTGCGGTGCCATATCGGGATTCCACAGTCTGGTGAGCTCTGGAACAACCTCCAAACAGCTTGAGAAAGAGACAGACGCCCTATTTGTGGGATACGGATCCATGCTCATGGAAGGTACCCTCTCCACTCTTGTTATCGCCGCATGCTGCGCCGGCCTTGGCATGGCCCTGGTGACGAAGAACGGCGTTCTTCACGGCCCTGAGGCCTTCTCTTACCACTACGCAAGCTGGGCCGCTGCAAAAGGGTTAGGCTCCAAGCTCCACGCTGTGGTGTGGGGAGCCGCTAACCTGATGTCAAGCTACGGAATACCAAAACTGATCACTACCACCATCATGGGAGTCTTC
>JALWSI010000125.1:2248-5887 GCA_027080315.1 bacterium
CCCTTGACTCCGCCACCCGTGTGCAGAGGTACGTGGTGTCTGAGCTCGCCTCCAGCCACGGCTTTATGCCGCTGGCTGGCCGCTATGCTGCCACCTTCATAGCTGTTATCACAGCAGTTGGACTGGCCTTCTACTCGGGCAATGGTAAAGGCGCCCTTAGGCTGTGGCCCCTTTTTGGTACTGTGAACCAGCTTCTGGCAGGTCTTGCCCTGCTCATAATAACCGTCTATCTGGCCAAGAAGGGCAAAAGCCTCATCTTCTCTGGTATTCCCCTGGTGTTCATGGTGCTCATGACCGGTTGGGCCATGGTGCTTAACCTGAAAAAGTTCATGGCCATACACGACAACCTACTATTGGCCATTGGACTTGCAGTGTTCCTACTTGAGGTCTGGATGATCATTGAGAGCGTAATAGCTATCTCCAAGAGCAAAAAAGGAGCAGAGGCTTGAGCAATACCTGTACCGGCAGGGGTGTTTGCGCCCCTGCCGGGGTTTTAGCCCACGGAGTTGCCTGTGGCATAAAGGCCAATGGCAAACACGATTTAGGTCTTCTCCACTTTCCCCACGGAGCCTCAGTTGCAGGGGTGTTCACTCAGAACCTGGTTAAAGCCGCCCCTGTGCTCTTAACCAGCGAGAAGGTGAAGAGAGGCCACTGCAAAGCCGTTGTGGTTAACAGCGGCAACGCCAATGCCTGCACAGGCCAAAAAGGCATGGATGACGCTAAGACAATGTGCCGCATTGCTGCCCATGCTTTGGGTTGCAGTGAAGAAGAGGTGCTGGTCTGCTCCACCGGGGTGATTGGAGAGCCCTTGCCCATGGAGGCCGTTGAAAGGGGCATCTACGAAGCGGCAAAGGGCCTTTCAACAGAAGGGGATGAAGCGTTCGCCCAGGCCATACTCACCACAGACACCGGCATTAAGACCTGCACAGTGGATTGCGGTGATTTCTGCATAGGTGGAGCCGCCAAAGGCGCCGGCATGATTCATCCCAATATGGCAACCATGCTTGCCTTCATCACCACAGACGTCAAGGCATCGGCAGAGGAGCTTCAATCCCTTTTGAGAGAGGCGGTGGATCTATCTTTTAACCGCATCACCGTTGACGGTGACACCAGCACCAACGACACGGTGCTGCTCATGGCCACCGGGGCATCAGGAGCAGTGTTGGAGGAGAAAAGAAAACCCTTCAGAAAGGGGCTCATTGATGTGTGCCAGCACCTTGCAAAGGCCATTGTGAGAGACGGCGAAGGGGCCACAAAGCTGGTGAAGGTGAAGGTAGAGGGCACAGATACCGAGGAGGATGCAAAGAAGATCTGCTCCACCATTGCAACCTCGCTGCTGTTCAAGACGGCTCTATTTGGAGAAGACCCCAACTGGGGCAGAATAGCAGGAGCATTAGGAAGGGCAGGGGTGCCCATAGATCCCAATGGCTTCTCTGTTTTTATTGGTGATGTGCCGGTTGTTGAAAGGGGCGTGGGAGTAGAGGGAGACTGGGAGACCCCGGCCCATAAAGTGATGACCCAGAGTGAGTTTGAGATCACCGTTAGGATTGGCAATGGCCCAGCCAGCTACTGGATGTGGACCTGCGATCTGTCGCACGGGTATGTGTCAATAAATGCCGATTACCGGAGTTAATAACCTTTGGACCCAAATAAAGATCAATTAGCTCTTGTTACATAACACATAATTCTATCTTTGTTATTGTTATCTACCCACCACGAAGCGCACTGGAATAGAACTCAAGCACAAAGATAGATCTGCCATACCATTACTCAGCACCCATATTCTTCAGTATTTTCTTTGCCAGTGGTTCTTTGATCTCCTTATGGCTGGGTATAGCCTCAATCACTCTTAGGATTGATCCAAAGAGAATGAGATTTGCCTTCTCTTTTCAAATAACACCCCGCTATACGGAGTTTACGCTCCAGATCACGGCGTTTCATGCCACTTCAATCTTCTAACAAATCGCATCCTTTGGTAATCCCCGAAGAACATCTTCCCTGCGATCCTCCAAAATCAATTCTATGGCCTCCCTCAAGCTGGCCTTAGCCTCCTCTATTGTCTCTCCCTGCCCGTTCGCACCGGGTACCTCTGGACACGTTGCCCAATACCCTCCCTCGGGTGCAGGTTCAATAATTGCTGTAAATTCGGCTTTCATAACTTCCCCCTACTTTGCCAAAATACGGCTCCTTATCTTATCCATCCCCTCTTACAAGGCCAATAACTCCCCCTTCTATTTCGGCGAATATTACTCTAACCCGCTCTTGTCAAAGGGAAATCACTAAGATGCACCTAAACATAACACCACACCCACACTCTGCTATTTGAGCAGCAACAGGGAGTTACCAACTTCAAATAGACCACCCCTCTCGGCCAACTATCCCTTCCCTACTTCTGGCTGGCTATAAAGGGATTTACTAAGAAAGCTGACAAAAACTACTGCTTTATGGTAGCAATAGCTCCCTTGCTCACCTCTATCTTCACGTCATCTGCCACTCTAAGGGTGACAGTTGTATCTCCCACATGGGTAACGGTGCCGTGTATTCCCCCCATGGTAATCACCTTGTCTCCCCTTTTGAGGGAATCAATCATCTGCTTGTGCTTCTTTTGCTTCTTCTGCTGGGGCAAGATCAGCAACACGTAGAAGACCACAAAGATAAGAATCAAAGGAATAAAAGTGGCCAAGGCGTTTCTTGCCCCTCCCTGAGCTGTAGCCTGAGGCGCCGCCATTGCCACGGCAGTGAATAGTGTGTTGAACATCTCTTTTTCCTCCTTTGGGTGTTTGTTCACTCTCTTCAAGGTGAGCTCAATTACCGTTAATCATTAGCCCGGTCAACCACAGTTGAAAACCTTTTCTCTAACCCCTTGCATTTTGTGGGGCAAGGGGTTAGGTTTGCTCTCCCGTTGAAAGGGAAGGTTGTTTACAAAAATGGAGGGATTAAAAGATGAAGAAGGGAATTCATCCTGACTACCATCCAGTAAAGGTAATCTGTGCCTGTGGGAACACCTTTGAGACCAGATCGGCCTATCCAAAGGGCGACGAGATCCACGTGGCGGTGTGCTCAAACTGCCATCCATTCTACACCGGCAAGCAAAGGGTTAGGTCTATTGCCGGCAGGGGAGAGAAGTTCAAGAAGAAGTACGGTTTAAGCTAAATGCCCAGGGTCACCTTGCTGACCCACACCCCAGAGCCCGAAGAGACCGTATATACGGCAGCAAGGGTCTGCTATTCGCCAAATGATCTGGCCCATTTGGCCAGAGGAGCAAAGGGAGAGTCGTGCAGGGCTCTCATCTCAAGGGTGAGGGCAATGGGGCATCTATCGGTGTTTGAGCATGCCTCATTCACTTTTGGGATAGAGGGGGTCTCAAGGGCCATGACCCATCAGCTGGTGAGACACAGGGTGGCATCATACTCTCAGAGAAGCCAGAGATACGTTGACGAAGAGGGTTTCCGCTTCGTGGTTCCACCCAAAGTGAAAGAGCACGAAGAAGCCCACAGGCTATTTGAGAAGGTGGTAGAGCAGTGCAGGGAGGCATACAGAGAGCTGCTAACCATGGGGATAGAGAAAGAGGACGCTCGATACCTGCTGCCCAATGCCTGCTGCTCAACCATTGTGGTCACCATGAACGCCAGAGAGCTC
>JALWSI010000126.1 GCA_027080315.1 bacterium
GTCCAAGGATACAACCTCCTCGCTGATGGTGGTAGGGTTCTAACACAGGGACGGGTTGTTGGCCATGGGGCTGTTATTCCACTTGTTGTTTATACTTCTTACTGTTGTAGAATATTCACAATTCTATCAATCACTTCCCTGATCTTGTAGTAACTTAGGTGTCCTACCCGATATAAAACTATGCTGCTGTCTGCAGTGAATATCCTATTTGGTCTTACGTTGCTCGTCTGTTTAAGAGATCCTTTCTCAAAATCGGCTTCTTCAATGATGATTGCGTATCTGTCTCTCACACTCTGGCTGGTTATCTGGCAAAGGATTAGATCGTCTCCGTCTAACTGGGTGACAACCAAGGCGGGGCGTCTTTTGGCGCGGGTTAGGTCTGAAAATGGAAAGGGCACAACCACTACGTCTCCTTTCACAAATCTCGCCAAGCCTCATCCTCCTCGGGCCTAAGCCAGTCTTTATTTAGAGAGGTCTCGCTTGCCAGAGCGGTTTCTATTCCTTCTCTCACAGCCTTTGCCTCTAAAAAGCGGATGAAGTCTAACAGATCTTCAAGGTACTGCTCGGGGATCTTCTCTATCTCTTTTGCAATTAGCTCTTTAACCTCCACCTGCATCTCTGTCTCCTCGCCATAAGATTTCTCGTGTCTGCAAGACAATAGCACAGGGCAATTGACTGGTAAAACCGGGAGGCAGGTCTAAAGCCTGCCTCCCTCAAAAGCTCACCTCTATTTGGAGTAACACACCTCTGATTCGTTGTAGTCTGGAGCGGTGATAGTAGCGTGTGAGTCTTGCCCCACCACGTGGGTGGACTATCCTGTAATGTTTGTATCAACTCCAGTAATAGTTGTGTTGATGACTGTGGCGCTTGATTTTCCTTCTAAAGGGCAGCCTAGTATATCTCCGCTTGCATCAAGCTTTAATATCCATAAGTCCCAAACACCGACGCCAGAGGAGTTCGTGAGTCCAGCTACAAGGTATCCGCCATCTGAGGTTTGCTGTATAGAGTCAAAAAAATCCCGGTCACTTTCGCCGAAAGTTTTTTGCCATGTCACCTTGCCACTTGAGTCAAGTTTAAGAATCTAACCATCCCCATTAACGGCGCCGAAGGAGCCAGCTACTATTGCTGCCTGCCCAAAAATCCAATGGGTACTTCCTTCTCTCTACTGACACATCGTCCGGCTATGCCGAAAGTATAGGCAAGACCAGGGCCGAGGGACGGTTCAGAGAATTATGGCCAAGCCTCTTACTCCTGGATATAAGCTCCCATGAGCAAGAAAGATATGGACACCGATCACTAGGCACTCTAATAAACCTTCTGCAATGAGAAGAGCATTAATCAACCTATCAGCTGTGATCCTTATTCTCCTGGTAGCTTCTCTTTCATCCTCTGCTGATCCCATAACCCAGCTTCCCACCCATGAAAAGGTGGTGGCTCTCACCTTTGATGCCTGTGAGACCATCACTCCCGCCTACTTTGACATGCCCCTTCTCAACTATCTCCTCAAAGAGAGGCTGCCATTCACTATATTCATCAGTGGCAAGTTTGCCCGGGAACCCGCCAATGCCTTGGTCATAAAGCAACTCTCCCATAACCCCCGAGTAAAGATAGAGAACCACTCCTTCTCTCATGTCCTTCACATGGAGAGGTTGCCGGCCCAGAGAGTGCGGGATGAGGTGCTGAAGACTGAGAGGATTATCCTCAAACTAACAGGAAAGAGACCGCGATTTTTCCGGTTCCCGGGAGGCTATTGTGACCGTAGAACAATGGCGCTGGTGGAGAGCTTGGGCTACAGGGTGGTTCGCTGGACCTTTGCAAGCGGGGATCCCGACAGAAACATCACTCCATTGCGACTGAAAAGGTGGGTTCTTCTAAAGACCCGTCCTGGTGCCATTCTCATCTTCCACATAAACGGCAGGGGATACAGCACCGCCGCTGCATTGCCTGTGATCGTTAGGGAGTTGAAGAGGCAAGGCTACAGGTTTGTGAGGTTGGATGAAGTTTTTTGAAGTTTTAAGTTGCAAGGGTTAAGTTGATTTGGTCTATCTGGTCTATCTGGTCTATCTCGTCCATCTGGTTGATTTGGTTTGTTGAATTTCAGGAAGTGTTAAGTTTTAAGGGTTAAGTTTTAAGAATCCACTGACTTCTGGTTACTGACCTTTGATCCCTGACCCCTTACTCCTTACGCTTCACGCTTTACTACTTACGCCTTACTCAGTCCTCAGTCCTCAGCACTCAGTCCCATTTCTCCTTACTCCTCACGCTTTACACCTTACGCTTCACGCCTAATACTCATCTCTGATTTCTGACTCCTGATTTCTGACTTCTGACTCCTGACCCCTGACCTCCGATCCCTGCTACTACTCCGCTGCCTCAAACATCCTGAAGCCCAGGAACCCAAAGATGATGTGGGGCAGCCAGCAGCCTACTATGGCAGGTAAAAGCCCCTTTTGTGAGAGGGATAAGAATATGGAGAGCCCTATCCAGTAGAAGAATCCAAATAGAATACCCTTTCCTATGCCAAGAAGCATCTCTCCTCTTCTGGGATTCACTATGCCGAAGGGCAGGGCCAGAAGCACCATGATGAGGGGTGAGAAGGCTAAGGAGATTCTTCCCATTGCTTCGGTTTCAAGGTCCCTTCGTTTCAACCCTTGAGCCCTCATGTCTTTGATGTACTCTTTTAGCTCCCCGTAAGTCATCTGCTGGGGAGGCTTTTTTCTGTCGTCTATCTCTGAAGGGGATAGTCCAAGGTCAAACCCTAAGTTCTTGAAAGATTGCTCTTTTACCCCCTCTCTGTTCCAGAATATGGCCACGCCCTTAGGAGCGAACCACTTGCTGTTCTTCCATACGGCCTTTGGGGCGAGGTAGGTTATCTTCATGGTGTCCTTCTTTATGAGAAAACAGGTGATTCCCCTAATTTCTCTATTTCTCTCGTCGTAGAAGGAGAGGAGGCAGGTGTTGTTTCCCTTCCTCACCCATACATTGCTGAAAGATATGAGCCTTACGGATTTTTTGCCTTTTATATCTGCGTTAAGCACCACCCATCTCTTCTGAAGCGACACCGGCACCACAGAGGCGTTCCAGGGAATCAGGAATATAGAGGATAGAAGGCCCACAATAACGACGGGGAAGAGCACCGTCCTTAGCCTTATCCCCACCGCCTTCATTGCTATGATCTCAGAGCCCCAGGATAGTCCTACCAACAGCATCAGGGTTCCAACCAAGAAAGCCAGAGGCAGGGTGTGGGCGAGGGCCTGGGGAAAGGAGGCCAATAGGTATCTGAAAAGGGCGTGAAGTGAGGCCCGGTACTCAAGGACGTCGTCTAACACATCAAAGAATATCACAAGGTAGTAAACCAACAGAACCGATCCCAGAGCCAGGGCCAGCCTTTTGAGGAATTCCTTTAACACGCTTTTGGGAAGAAGGTTCATAGACCCACGCCTTCAGACTTACGTTTGATGAGCCAGAGCCCGGTTCCTCCAAGGATGAGGTTGGGCGCCCATACCGCCAATGCCGCAGGGAGCAATCCTTTTAGGGCTATGTCCTGGAACAGAGCCAGAAGCCCAAAGTATAGCATGAGCCCTGCTAAGGTGATGATGGATCCCGTCCATTTGCCCGACCTGCGGGCAAAGACCCCAAGGGGTATGCCCAACAGGGCGAACACCATGGCAGAGAAGGGCACCGCAAACCTCTTGTGCAGGTGGAGAAGTGTGTTGAGGAAACGTCTCTTAGATACCTCTCTGTCACGCTTCAGCCTTGCCAAAAGGGCAGGAAGCGTTAGGTCTCGCTTTGTTTCAGAGCCTAAGCTTCCTGACAGAAAAGGGTTCTCCATAGATAGAACGTAGAGCTTGAAAGAGAGCTGTTTGTATCCATCCTTGATGGCGCTGTATATGTTGCCATTGCTGAAGGCAAAGTTTAGGGTGTTGTCAAAGGGGTTTATGCTAACTTTGGCCTTTTTTGCCATGATTATGCGTACGATTCCCGTCTTTTTGCCTGAGTCGTAGAGAAAGACGTCCTTTATCTTTTTACCTTTAACCTTTCCGCAGTATATCCAGATTCCCCTCTTCAATTGAAAGAACTCGCCGGGTTTAAGGCTTGAGCTGGGTGTCTCCATCATGGCTTTGACGGCAAAGCCTTTTATTGCCCTGTTGCTTAAGGGGGCGAGGTAGAGCTGAAACAGAAGGGATAGCACCACAACCCCTGCAGATAGGGCAACCAGGGGATAGGCGATTCTTTTAAGAGAGACACCGGAGGAGAGAAGGGCGATCAGCTCACCGTCTGCCGATAGCCTGCCCACGCTAACGAGCACCGAGAAGAGGTAGGATGGGGGGAATGCAAAGCCCAAAGACGAGACCACGGCGGAGAGAATCAGAGCCATGATGATAATGGGAGAAGCACCCCGGGCGATGATCTCGCTTAAGGACATCACCCTGCTCATCACGAAGAGGAAGAGGAATATACCCAAGCCCAATCCAAAAGAGGAGAAGGTCTCTCTCATAAGCTCCCAGTCGTAGGTGGTGATGGGGAGCCCCTTAGCTCTTTTCATATTGGTCCTCTACGGGATCACACCAGAACCACCTTGGTTCCGGCTATCAGGTCGTGCCAGCCTCTGTATTCTCTGTCCATCCGTATCCATAGAAAACCCATGAAGAAGATGAGAGAGATAAGGTATCCCACCGTTCTTAAAACGGAGGTTAAAATGCCAGGAGGGTTGCCGTCTTCGTCAATAACCTTGATGCCCATGGCCCATTTGCCCAGGGTCTGGCCTGATATTCCAATCATAAGCACAAAGTATGAAACGGCTATGAAGGCGAAGAGGGCGGGATTCACCTGTGAGGGCGAGAATAACATTCGCATCACCTTGAAGATCAGAGAGAGAAAGAGGTAGTCAAGGAAGGCTGCCCAGAGCCTCTGACCAAAGGTGGCGTATCCCTCATGAAAGATCATATCCACCGAAAAGCCTTCTCTCATTGTCTTGTCACCGTCACGTCAGGAGGTAGATGAAGGTTGAAAATATCGTCTTTCAACCCGATATTTGTCTTCACCTTTGTGAAGGTGATCTTGTTGTGGTTTCCAAGAACATCCACCGTCTCAACGGATTTGATCAGCAGGGTTACGGGATCAATCTTCACCTCAACAGATTTGATGGAAGACTCTTTCCTCTTGGGTATCAGGGTGAGAATAGGGGGCACCTCAGTCTCTTTAACCTCAAAAAGCCTTCTTATTCGCTTGGGTAGATCCACAAAGGGTCCTTTTACAAAGACGGCCTCAGGTTCTAAGCGACCTATTACGGCATCTTTTGCGTCCACATCGTAGAGGGTGAAGCTGTCGCCTCTGGTCACCACGATCTGGGGGTAGGGATCGGTGTACTCCCATCTTGAGAGCCCTGGTTTCAAAAAGACCTTTCCGTGGAATATTCTCTTCTTTTTCACGTCTCCCAATCGGGCCTCTTGAGTGAAGTCTGCTTCAAGGTCCCTTATCTTGCTGTAGCGCTTGCCTATCTTCTCAAGTAGTGAAGGTCCATTGGTGCCGGCGCTTGCCAGGGTGCTTCCCATCAATAGTAGCAGCACCAGAACTAAGATTGACCTTATTCTCATCAGAACACCGCCTCTGAGAGGTTATCTGATGCGTAGTTCTCAAATCGCACAAACCTCTTCAAGAAGGTGAGCTTTACGGTTCCTGTGGGGCCGTTTCTCTGTTTACCTATGATCACCTCTGTCTCAGAGGCCTGGGAAGGGACTTCTTCCTTTCGGTAAACGTCGTCTCGGTACACAAAGATAACCAGGTCCGCGTCCTGCTCAATGGCCCCTGATTCCCTCAAGTCTGAGAGTTGAGGCCTCTTGTCCTGACGGGCCTCAACGGCACGGGATAGCTGCG
>JALWSI010000127.1 GCA_027080315.1 bacterium
TCCAGGTTGGAATGTGAAATGTAACCCTTACCGCCTCCGCCACGGAGTTTGACTGCACCATGTTGCCGATTCCAAAGGCGGACACAGCGGCGAATACGGCAAACATCGTGCCCAGCCAGGGCTGCTTGAGCCCCAAAGAGAGGTAGTACATGGGCCCTCCGCACATCTCGCCCCGCTGGTCCTGTGTCCTGAACTTAACGGCCAGAATGGCCTCTGAGTACTTTGTGGCCATGCCGAATAGTCCGGTCATCCACATCCAGAAGAGGGCCCCGGGGCCTCCTGAGAAGATGGCGGTGGCCACTCCGGCGATGTTTCCCGTTCCCACTGTGGCGGCCATGGCGGTCATCAGGGCCTGAAAGTGGGTGATGTCTCCCTCGGCCCCTTCCTCTTTTCTCACGATGAATGCAAGGTAGAGGGCGTGAAGCAGGCCCCGAAACTGGATTCCCCGTAGCCTCAGGGTGAGGTAGATGCCTGTTCCTACCAAGAGCACCAGCATTGGTGGTCCCCATACGAAATCGCTTGCTATGGAGAAGAGCTTAGAGATCGTGGCTTCCATGGTAACCTCCTTATTCCTTGGGGATGTTGTGGTCTCAGGGTGGGCTTATACCCGGGGTTGGTAGATTGGACAAGGATCTCGCTGAAAGAGCAGAAAAAAGCCGCCCTGTTACAGGGCGGCTTGAGGCGCTAATTTGCCAAGCATTGAGTTGATTTAGGTTGACAACAGTTGGTTAAGGTGGTATAAGGTAAGTGGTAGAAGAAAGGGAATCTGGGTGAGGTATTTATTAGGAAAGATCTGGATGAAAACATGAGCGTAAAGGGACTATTGGTTGGAGGACAAATAGGTGAGAGCTATACTTCATTTATAGTAAGTGGCTAAAGAAACTGAGCATTGAATAACAAGTTGAAAAGTTTTGCCATGTGAAGTTATGAGAATATACTTGGATAATTGTTGTTTTAATCGCCCTTACGACGACCAGGGTGACATAAAAATAAGACTTGAGACAGAGGCTAAGTTGTATATTCAGAAGTTGATAATAGAAGGAGAGTTAGAGCTTATATGGTCTTATATTTTGGATTATGAGAACAGCCAGAATCCATTTGAGGAAAGAAGATATAGCATTAACAAGTGGAAATATATAGCTACTAAAGATATTGAAGAAAACGAAGATATACTAAAGAAAGCAGAGAAGCTGTACTTAATTAGCTTGAGAAGGATGGATGCACTGCATGTAGCATGTGCCATTTATGCAGGTTGTGGTTACTTTATTACTACTGATGATGGTATTCTAAGGAGGGCAGAACAGGTGAAAGAAATAGCAATAATAGATCCTATCAATTTTATTAAGGAGTTGAAAGATGCCGACTGACACAGAGATAAAGATAAAGGGATATAAGATACTGGCGGAGCATTTAGGAGAGGTTGATACTGAGAGGTTCATAGCTTTAATTCTGAGAGAACCCTTTGATTATACGAGGTGGCGTAGGAAGAATCTATATGAAGGAGAAAGCATAGAAGATTTGAGCAAGAAGGCAATGGAGAGTAGAAAAAAAGGCTGATGTGACATAAAAAGCGATCTTTTAGAGCATGTAGGCCCTCCTTTTGCCGTAACCATGAAGGCAAAGGAGGGCCATAACTCAACATAGGACTATGGCGCCGGGTTGAACGTGAAACTGGCCTTTGGGCTGGTGGCCAAGATGCTGCTCAGGTCTTTGGGATCACTCAGTGCGCTTACCTGCCATGTTACTGTGTATGGCACAAGGCTGTTCCAGCCGGCTTTGTCAAGCACAAAGTAGATGCCGGCCAAATCCCCTGCTTCTATGAGTCCGTTGGTGCCAGATAACACCACGCTGGCTTCCATGGGCTCATTGGTTCCGTCATCCAGCTTAAGCCACAGCAGGTAGCCCTTTGCGTTCTCAACCTGGTTCAAGGCGAAGACCACAAGGTAGTCTGCAGCAGAAAAGTCATCGTAGCTTATTGCGCTGTTATCTTCGGGCCATGCAAGGCTCACCGCGGTGCCTGTGCCGCCGCTGCCTGAGCATGGGGGTATAACCACAGCTACTGTCTTGCTGGGCTGAGAGTTGCCCGTGTAGCTGTGGGTCTTGAGATAGAAGTGGTAGGTTCTGCCGCAGGGCAGGTTGTTGAAGGTGTAGCTTGTGGCTGTGCCGTCTTTCACCCACTTCCACAACTGGTCTGCATCGGCGTTGTAGATGAGATAACCATCGGCTCCCCTTGCGGCATTCCAGCTCAGTTTCACACCTGCCACGCAACCTGCTTGGCAACCAGAGGTAGATGCCTCAACATTTGACGGAGCAGCTGGAGGGGCAAAGAAGACGGGCTGGTATTCGTCTGCTCCCATATCAACCACAGGGGTTCCGTCACCGTCTCCGTCAAGTATGCGGTTGTCGCCCTCAAAGTCTGTTGATGGAATAGAAGGCGCGGTGTTGCACCCCACGTCTATGCAGGGAGAGTTTTCGGTAAGGTGAAAGTCTCCGTTGGGGGCATCGGCAAACAGCGGGTCTGCCGATATATTGCTGCCGTGGTGGTAATTGGTTGTGTCGTCAAGTAGAAGGCAATCTGAATTCCCGTCAAAATAGTTACAGGAGAAGTCGTTGTTGTAAATATTTTGAAAATCACCTTTCCCACCCTGAATCTCAACATAAACATCGCTACCCTTGTTACCCTCATCGTTTTCCCAGATTATGTTGTTGTAGAGGTTAAGGCTGTCAAGTTTGTAGTCAAGCAACACGTAGATACTGCTGCCAAATGCTCCTGAAGATGCAGTGTTGTTATAGAATGAGTTGTTTACAATGTTTGCTGTGGCGTTATCAGGATCAACGTAGATGCCCCCTCCCTCGTCGGCATTGTTCTGCGAGAACGTGGAGTCACTAACAGTGATACCACCGTAATCGCTATAAAGGGCAGCCCCACCTCCATAGCCGTTAGAGCCGGCGGTATTCTTTTCAAAGGAAGAGTCACTAACAGTGACACTGCTACTTTCACTATAAAGGTCAGCCCCTCCACCGTAGCCGTTAGAGCCGACGGTATTTTTTTCAAAGGAAGATTTGCTAACAGTGACACTGCCACTTTCACTGTACAGCTCAGCCCCACCGCCGTAGCCGTTAGAACCGGCAGTATTCTTTTCAAAGGAGGAGTTGCTAACAGTGAGGTTGCCACTATCACTATAGAGATCAGCTCCTCCGCCGTAGCCGCCAGCATTGTTCTGCAAGAAGGTGGAGTCACTAACAGTAATACTGCCACTTGTACTGTCAAGCTCAGCTCCACCGCCATAGCCGCCAGCGCTGTTTTGTAAGAAGGAAGAATTACTAACGATGAGATTGCCACTTATACTGTCAAGCTCAGCTCCTCCACCATAGCCGCCAGCACTGTTTTTTGAGAAAACGGAGTTACTAACAGTGGCACTGCCACTGTTACTTTCAAGGTCAGCTCCTCCGCCGTAGCCGCCAGCATTGTTCTGCGAGAAAGAGGAGTTACTAACAGTGAGGTTGCCACTTCCACTACTGTAAAGGGCAGCTCCTCCGCCGCAGCTGCCAGGGCTGCCAGCATTGTTCTGCGAGAACGTGGAGTCACTAACAGTAACATTACCACTGTTGCTTTCAAGGTCAGCCCCTCCACCGTTTTCGTCGGCGGTATTGTTTTTAAATAGTGAGTTTTTTACCTCTATATTGGCAGCACCTGTTCTTATGTATAATCCTCCACCATTATTTGTACTGTTACCATTTTGGAAAGTTAGGCCGTTTATGGTGATATGGGCTTTATTATCGCCGTCCCCACTGGTATTATCGTCATTCTCAATCTTCATTATTTGAACAGCATTGCCCCCATCAAGAATAGGGCGATTGTTGGGGTCCTGTGCCTGTATGGTGAGTTTTCCGTCTCCGTCTGCCGTTGAGTAGCGTAGAGTGCTACTGGTGGAGACATCGTAGTTGCCAGGGGCTACAATGATAGTGCTGTCTTCACCATCTGCCGCTGCATTATTAAGCGCCGTCTGGAAGCTACAAGGGGTGTTGATACAGTCTCCTCCTCCACTTACGGAGACATAATAGGTTTTTGCTCCCCATCCCTTGCTTGCAAAGAGAAAGATAGAGCATATCGCCACCGCCCAAAGCAGGACCCTGGGCCTGAGACCATGATTAGGTTTGATAAGCCTTCTGGACTCTATCTTTATCTTTCCAACACCCCTGAACGGCGAAGATTTCATAACATCCCTCCTGGGAAATTTGCGGTACCGCTGTTCTTGCCTATCTCACACGGCGGGGTGAATGTAAACAGCTTGCAAGGGAGATTTTGCAGGTTTTGTCTGGCCAGGGTAGAAGCGCAAACAAGAAAGGGCGGGGAAGCTCCCCGCCCTGGGTTATTCTCTCTCGGCTGTTTCAGTTGCTCATTTCGCCTCGTTGAAGGTGAAACTGGCCTTGTCGCTGGTGCCCAAGATGCTGCTCAGGTCGTTTGGATCGCTCAAAGCGCTGATCTGCCATGTCACGGTGTATGGCACAAGGCTGTTCCAGCCGTCCTTGTCAAGGGCAAAGTAGATGCCTGCAAGACCCCCAACCTCAATGAGGCCATTGCTGGCAGAAAGCACCACATTTGCCTCTATGGGCTTGTTGGTTCCATCGTCCAGCTTCAGCCACAGCAGGTAGCCTTTGGCGTTCTCAACCTGGTTCCAGGCGAAGACCACAAGGTAGTCTGCGGCATCAAAGTCGTTGTAGTTTATTGCGCTGTTATCTTCGGGCCATACGAGGCCAATGGCAGGGTTCTCGCTGCCGCCGCTGCCTGAGCAGGCCGGTATTTGAACCGCCACAGTCTTGCTTGGCTGCGAGTTGCCGTAGCTGGAATGTGTTTTGATGTAGAAGTGGAAGGTCTGTCCGCAGGGCAGGTTGTTGAAGGTGTAGCTTGTGGCGGTGCCGTCTTTCACCCATGCCCATAGCTGGTTTTTATCTGCATTGTAGATCAGGTATCCATCTGCCCCTCTCACGGCGTTCCAGCTCAGTTTCACACCTGCCACGCAGCCTGCGCCACAGCCGCCCTCTGCCGAGGCGGTGAGGCCTGTGGGGGGAGAGACCGTTGGGAGTGAAGGCTGGGATTCTTCTTGAGGCTTGTACTCGTCTGCTCCCATGTCAACTATGGCGTTACCGTCACCGTCTCCGTCAAGTATGCGCTTGTCGCCTTCAAAGTCTGTTTTTGGAATCTCAGGGGCGTCGTTATTTCCTTTGTCTATGCATGGAGAGCCTGATGTAAGGTGAAGGTCGCCATTGTCGGGATCAGCAAAAAGGGGATCCTGCGAGATGTTGCCGCCGTAGTTGTAGTTGGTTGGATTGTTGACCACGAGGCAATCTGAATTTCCGTCAAAGTCGTTGCAGCTGAAGTCGTTGTTGTAAACATTCTGACTGCCTCCGCTTACGCGAACATAAGCATCGTTACCGCTGTTACCTGCATCGTTTTCCCAGAGTATGTTGTTGTATAGGTTAAGGTTATCATTCTCTGTACCAAGAGAAGCATAAATACCCCCGCCAGAGTCTCCTGAAGCTGCGGTGTTTTTGTAGAACGAGTTGTTTATAATGTTTGCTGTGGCGTTATAAAGGTCGGCGTAAATGCCACCACCCTTGTCAGCGTTGTTTTGTGAGAAGGTTGAGTCGTTAACATTGATATTTCCACTGCTTCCCGCCTCAATGTAAGCTCCACCGCCATAGCTATTTGAGTTGTTGTTCTCAAAGGTTGAGTTTGTCAGGGTTACGCTGCTTCCCGCATAAATGTAAGCTCCACCACCAAGGTTAGTTGAGTTGTTGTTCTCAAAGGTTGAGTTTGTCAGGGTTACACTGCTTCCCGCACGAATGTAAGCTCCACCA
>JALWSI010000128.1 GCA_027080315.1 bacterium
TCATCCTTCTCTTCCCCTAAGGGCGTCCCACCTGCCTTCGCCAATTGACTGTAAGAGGCGATAGAGTCCAGGGATCAACAGAATCCCCACGGTGGTTGCAACCAGCATCCCTGCAAAGACCACTGTGCCGATGTGCCTTCTGCTAAGGGCCCCTGCTCCCGTGGCAATAACAAGTGGTGCCACCCCAAGTATGAAGGTGAAGGCGGTCATGAGAACGGGGCGAAACCTGGTTCTTGCCCCCTCTAAGGCCGCATCCTCTATTGATAGCCCCTCCTTTCTCATGTCCCTTGAGAACTCCACCATGAGGATGGCGTTCTTGCTGGCCAGTCCCACCAGCATCACCAGCCCTATCTGGGCGTAGATGCTGAAGCTTAAACGGGCCACCCAAAGACCCAGCATGGCACCCATGGCGGCTACGGGAACGTAGAGGATGATGGGTAGGGGGAGTATCCAGCTTTCGTACTGGGCAACCAAGAAGAGGTAGGCGAAGAGAATGGCCACCAGAAAGAGAACCTGAACCTGGCCGCTGCTCTTTCTCTGCTGAAATGAGGAAGAGGACCACTCGTATCCGAACCCTTTGGGCAGGGTTTTGGCTGCCAGACTTTCCATAATAGCCATGGCCTCTCCAGAGCTGTGGCCTGGGGCGGCCTGGCCGTTTATCTGCACGCTTGGAAACTGGTTGTACCTGTGCACCACCTTGGGACCCAAGATGGTTGAGATTGAGGCAAGGCTGCTGAGCAGCACCATCTTTCCCTGGTTGTTGCGCACGTAGATGCGCTGGATGTCTGAAAGATCGTTCCTGAATGGGGCCTGGGCCTGTATCTTAACCTGGTAGGTTCTCTGGAAGAGGTTGAAGTCGTTGGCATAGGCAGAGCCTAAATATGCCTGAAGGGTTGAAAATACCCTGCTCACCGGGACCCCCAGATACTCCGCCTTGGTTCTGTCTAAGTTCACGTAGAGCTGCGGGGTGTCTGCCCTGAAGGTGGTGAATACCCGGGTGAGGCGGGGGTCGCGGTTGGCAGCTACCACCAAGGCCCAGGCGGCTGCAGCAAGCTGTTGGGAGCTCTGGCCCTCCCGGGCCTCCAAACGGAAGTCAAATCCCCCTGTGGTGCCCAGACCCAAGATGGCCGGGGGAGAGAAGGCGAAGGCGGTGACGTAGGGCAGGGCCATGAGCCTCAGCTGGGTCTTTCTCACCAGGGAGAGCAGATGAAGATTGGCCCTCTTACGCTGATCCCAGTCTTTGAGGTTGGCCATTCCAAAGCCCACGTTTGATGCTATTCCACTCAACATGCTGAAGCCGCTCACAGTGATGACGTCTTCAATTCCTTCCATGGCCTTTATCTCTGCGCTCACCTTCTTGAGCACCTCCATGGTGCGGGCCTGGGAGGCTCCTTCGGGAAGCTGGAAGTCCATGAAAAAGTATCCTTGATCCTCCAAGGGAAGGAAGCTACGGGGGGTCACCTTGAAGAGCATGAAGGATACGCCCACCACCAAGAGGAAGCTCAAAACGAGCACAGCGGTCTTTCTCATGATCCAGCCAGCTGCTGCCACGTACCTTCTCCTTGTGGCATCCAGCACCCTGTTGAAGGTGACTAAGGGTCCCCTACGGTGCAGGTGGATCTCCTTTGTGAAGAGAACCGAGCATAGGGCAGGGCTGAGGGTCAATGCGCAGACGGCAGAGATGACCACCGAGACGCAGAGGGTGACGGCAAACTGCCGGTAAAGCTCTCCGCTCAACCCCGGCACGAAGGCTATGGGCACGAATACCGCAAGCAGAACCAGGGTGGTTGCAACAATGGGTCCCGTCACCTGTTCCATGCTCTCTATGGCTGCATCCCGGGCGTTGAGACTCTTCTCCTCCATGAGGCGGTGCACGTTCTCAACCACCACAATGGCATCGTCAACCACCAGACCTATGGCGAGAACCAGGGCGAAGAGGGAGATGGTGTTGGCGCTCATCCCTGCAGCAAAGAGAACGGCGAAGGTGCCGATGATTGAGACGGGCACAGCGGCACTGGGTATCAGGGTGGCCCTCCAGTTCTGCAAGAAGAGGTAGATCACCAGGATCACCAGTATGGTGGTGAGAAAGAGGGTGAAAACGATCTCACGCACAGAGGCCCTGATGTATCTGGTGGAGTCCATGAGGATCTTGTAGGAGACGTCTGTGGGAAAGTTCTTTGACAGGCGTTTCAGCTCTTTCTTCACCTGATTCATGGTGTCCAAGGCGTTGGCCCCAGTGGCCCGGTAGAGGGCCATGCCTATGGTGGGTTTACCGTTGAGGAATGAGCTTGTGGAGTAGGTTTCTCCTCCCAGCTCCACCTTGGCCACATCCCTCAGGCGCACAATCCCTCCCTGGGCGTTGGTGCGTATCACTATCTCCCCGAACTCCTCAGGGGTTCTCAGTCTTCCCTTTGTCCTCAAGGTGAGCTGAATCTGCTGTTTCTGCCCTGTGGGCTCGGCGCCTATGGAGCCCAAGGCCGCTTGGATATTCTGGCTTCTTATGGCCAGCAGCACGTCCTGAGGGGTGAGTCCCATGGCGCTGAGTCTGTTGGGATCAAGCCAGACCCTCATGCTGTAGCGGCGTTCTCCGAAGATGTAGGCATCGCTTATGCCCTTGAGACGCACGAGGTCGTCCTTGATGTACCTGTCAATGTAGTTGCTTAAGAATACGTTGGATCTGGTTCCCTTGGGCGAGTAGAAGACCAGAACCGACAGCATGTTGAGTGATCTCTTTCGTATGTCCAGCCCCTGCTCCACAACCTCTTGGGGGAGCCTGGGTTGGGCCAGTTGCACCCTGTTCTGCACATTCACCTGGTCTATGTCGGGGTTTGAGCCCACAGCAAAGGTGACGGTCAAGATGTAAGAGCCGTCGTTGGAAGAGGTGGACTCCATGTAGAGCATGTCGTCAACCCCGTTCATCTCCTTCTCAATGGGGGCGCCTACGGTTCGGGCCACGGTCTCTGCATCGGCACCGGGATAGCGGGCGGTGACCCGCACCTGAGGGGGGAGTATGTGGGGAAACTTGGCCACGGGTATCTTGGTGACGGCTATCAGACCTGCAAGAGTGATGATCACAGAGATCACAATGGCCAGTCGGGGACGGTTGATGAAGACCCTTGAGAACATCTACTCTCTCGTTTTGGGTTGAATAACGGCCTTCACCACCTGGCCAGGATGCACCTTCTGGATTCCCTGCACAATCACAAGGTCTCCAGGAGACAGCCCCGACTCAACCACCCATCGGGTATTAAGCTGGGGTCCAAGTTTAACCCTGCGGGGCTCCACCCTTTGCCTCTTGCCCACCACGAGAAGGTAGTGACCCTTGGCGTCTGTTAGCACGGCGCTCTGGGGAACTAAGATCCTTTTGAGACCCGATCCTCTCTTCACCACAACCTCAACGTACTCCCCTGGCAGCAAGATATGACCCCTATTGGGGAATACGGCTCTAACGGCTATGGTGCCTGTGGCTGGATCAACCTGGTTGTTGATGAACTCAAGGTGTCCCTTTTCGGGGTATCTCTCTCCATTGGGCAGCATTATCTCAATGTTGATGGTGGTCTTGTTCTGGGCCTGCTTTGCCAGATACCTTTGAAGCCTGATGAGGTCCCTGTCGCTTATGGAGTAAACCACCCTTATGGGCTCAAGCTGAACCAGCCTTGCCAGTGGGCCTCTTCCGGGTCCCACCAGATTGCCCTTGGTGAAGAAGGTTTTGCCCATAAGACCGCTGATGGGTGCCTCAATCTGGGTGTACCCTAAGTTGATCCTTGCCAGTTCAAGCTGGGCTTGAGCCTCCTTCAACTGGGCCATGGCGGCCTCTTTATCGGCTATGGCGTTGTCCATCTCGGTGGCTGGAACGCTCTGAGGGCTTGCCGCCTTTAGCCGTTTGAGGTGCATGGTGGCCCTGTAGAGATCCGCTTTGGCCTTCTGTACCCTGGCCTCCCATAGTTTCACCTTGGACAGGTAAGGGGGTTCCTCAATGGAGTAGAGGGGGTCTCCCTGGTGAACGTACTGGCCTTCCTTGAACCACACCTTGGTGAGGTACCCTTCAACCCTGGGCATGATCTCAACCTCTTGAATGGCCTCTACGTGGCCAATGTACCTTCTCTCGGGATTAACAGTGGTGAACTGGGCCTGCTCAACCACAACCGTTGGAGCAGGCATTTTGCCTCGGGAGGCTGCCCAAGCAAGAGAGGAAGGAAGCAGGGCAAAGAGAAGGACCGCCAACCATAAGTAGCCTTTAGGTTCCCAGGTCCTCATACCATCTCTCCTTCTCTCCTCGTTCATGGCAGCCTCCTTGACAATGTTAAGTGGGAATTTTAAATAACTATTTGAAACTGTCAAGGGGGATCAATTGGCCGTTAGGGAAGATGGAAAAGAGACCAGAAACCGGCTGTTGGAAGCGGCCTGTGAGGTCTTCTCTGAGAAGGGCTACCATGGCGCCACAGTGGCTGAGATCTGCTCAAAGGCAAAGGCCAATGTTGCAGCAGTGAACTACCACTTTGGGGACAAGGCCACCCTTTACGTAGAGGCCTGGAAGCAGGCCTTCTCAAAATACCCCGGCCCAGCAAGACCTGATCCTTCAAAATCACCTGAAGAACAATTGAGAGAATACGTCCATTCAATTGTCAACTACTTTATGGACCATGGGCCCCACGGTCAGTTCACCCGCCTTTACATGAGGGAGCTTCTCAACCCCACGGGGCTCATCCACGACTTCTGGCACCAGCTGATCAGGCCGAGGAGAGAGGTGTTGCTTGAGATAGTTAGCAGGATAATGGGTAGAGAGGTGATTGATGAAGAGGTTATCCTCTGCGAGCTGAGCATTGTGCAACAGTGCAGGGTGTTGGCCACAGTGAGACCCTGCGACCTTGAGTACCTTTTGGGTCAGCCTGTCACCCCTGAGTTTCTTGACAGGCTTGCAGATCACATCGCCCAGTTCTCCCTTGGGGGGATAAAGGCGGTGGGAGAGAAGGAGGCAGAGAATGGGAAGCAGTGCAACCGAGATAGCCCACAAGGTGAAAGAGCACATACTGGCCCATGACAGATTGTGTCATTGGTTGGGGATAGAGGTGTTAGAGGTGGCTCCGGGCTATGCAAAGCTGGCCATGACCGTGCAGGATAGCCACCTTAATGCCGCAGGGGTGGCCCACGGAGGGGTGCTCTTCTCCTTTTGTGACATAGCCTTTGCCATTGCCAGCAACAGCCATGGAGACCTCGCCTTGGCCTTGGAGGTGAACATGGGTTTTCTAAAAGCCGTTTCGGTTGGAGAGAGGCTTGTGGTTGAGGCCAAAGAGGAGCACTTGGGCAGAAGAACAGCCACCTATCTCATGAGGGTGACCAACTCAAAGGGCGAAAAGGTGGCCATCTGCAAGGGCACGGGATACAGGTTTGATAGACCCTTTGCAGGAACAGAATAGGGAAATAAAGAAGGCCCTTGTAAAACAAGGGCCTTGTGGCAATTCTTTTAGCCTATTAGTGTCCCGGTGGTGGGTTCACCGTTATGTAGGTGACGCTGCTTCCTGAATAGCTCTTCTGGTACCAGGTTGAGCCGCAGCTGTAGTAGGTTGTTCCTCCTACTGTGACCACAGTAGGAGAGCATGGGAGGGTGGTGATCACTGTGGTGGTGCCTGCTGCTGCAGCGCTTCCAACTACCACTCCTGCTGCAAAGCTGCTTCCGTAATAATAGTGGCGGTGATAGTGATCCCAATGGTCGTCGTGCATATCTTCAATGAAGTCCTGCCTATCGTCTTGAAGGTCTTTTATGAACTCCTGGCGTTTTTCTTGCCTGTCACTTATTCTATCCTGAGCCTGCTGACG
>JALWSI010000129.1 GCA_027080315.1 bacterium
CATCCCAATCGTGGTTGGTGTGTGTGGCATAATAATGGTGGTTGGTAGAACTTGGGTGTATCTTAAACTGACACAAAAACTGTCTTGCCTATGGGGTCCGTCTCAAAAGATTGAGCACATCGCCACTGCCAAAAGCAGTCCCCTTTGCCTGAGCTTTGGTTTGCTGGACCTTCTGGGCCCTACTTTCCCAACCATCCAGAACAATCCACCTTTCATGAAAACACCCTCCTTACACTCAAATTGTGTCTGTTAAATGTCGCTTTTTCAAAATATGCCCTTTGTGTCAAGAGAGGTTTTGGGTTTTATTGCCCCATTTTTTATGGCAAGACCCAGAAAAATGTCACAACTAACAAATGGGCATTAGTCAAATCCCATTTTTGTCAAATTCTACATTGAAATAGTGTCATTTTGACACCTTTCACCCTTGCCTTTTTATGAACGCCTACTCATCTTGAGGATTGAAACCGGGTTTAGTGGGAGAATGCCATATACGAGGTACTGCTTACAGAGGTGAGAAGCTTCGTCAGATGAACACATGAGATTAGCCCCCACCCTTCCCAAAGAGTCACCCATTCCAGTAAAAGGGGCTCAAGGAGGTGTCCATGACCAAGAAACTGCGCATAGCGTTGGCCCAGGCCAACATGGTGGTAGGAGACCTTGAGGGTAATCTAAGAAAGATTGAAGCATTGACCAGCCAGGCCAAAGACCTGGGAGCAGACATAGTGGCCTTTCCTGAACTGGCAATAACAGGATACCCCCCAGAAGACCTCCTCTTAAAGCCCCAGTTTCTTGAAGAGAACCTGCAGGCCCTGAACCAACTGGTGGAATCAGTGAAAGACATTGCCGTGGTGGTGGGGTATGTTCACGCAGAAGACGACATCTTCAACTCTGCAGCTTTCATCTGCAACGGTGAGATCATCAGCCGTCATCACAAGCACTTTTTACCAAACTACTCGGTGTTTGATGAAAACCGCTACTTTCAAAGGGGCCATGAGCTCTCTGTGGTTGAGCTAAACAACTGCAAGATCGGGGTGAATATCTGCGAAGATATCTGGTATCCCGACGGACCGTCACTCTTTCAAACCCTTGCAGGGGCAGAGGTGATCATCAACATCTCTTCCTCACCCTACCACAGAGGTAAAGAACGGTTCAGAGAGAAGATGCTCTCAGTCAGAGCAAGTGATCACTGCGCCATTGTGGCCTTTGTGAACCTGGTAGGGGGACAAGACGAGCTGGTGTTTGACGGGGGAAGCATGATCCTCTCACAATCAGGACGGATAATGGCAAGGGCCCCCATGTTTACCGAGCATCTCTTAGTGGCGAACCTGAATGTAGAAGAGGTGTTCAGAACCCGGTTGCACGATCCAAGACGCCGCAAAGAGAAGGAGAAGCTAAAGGGCACCCAGGTGAACATCACCTCTATTCAGCTGAGGAATCCAGCACCCAAACCACCTATCCCTGAACCTCCAATAGCAGAAGAGATCCCGGAAGAAGAAGAGATATTCCAGGCTCTGGTTGTGGGTACAAGGGATTACGTGCGCAAGAACGGGTTTAAGAAGGTGCTGATTGGCCTAAGCGGCGGAATAGACTCAAGCCTGGTGGCTGTGGTTGCAGTAGAGGCCTTGGGTAAAGAGAACGTGGTGGGTGTTCTCATGCCCTCCCAGTACACCTCTAAGGCCAGCAACGAAGACGCCTATCAGCTTGCCGAAAATCTCGGTATCAAAACCCACACTTTGCCCATAAAGGAGGTGTTTGAAGACTACAAAAAAGTGCTAAGAGCGGTCTTCAAGGATCTCCCAGAGGACACAACAGAGGAGAACATACAGGCCCGCATAAGGGGAAACTACCTCATGGCCATCTCCAACAAGTTTGGATGGCTCGTGCTCACCACAGGAAACAAGAGCGAGATGAGCTGCGGCTATGCCACCCTGTACGGAGACATGGCTGGGGGATACGCGGTGCTTAAAGATCTCTTCAAGACCATGGTTTACAGGGTGAGCCAGCACGTGAATAGACGCTACGGGAGAGAGGTGATTCCCCAAAACGTTCTCGTCAAACCGCCCTCTGCAGAGCTGCGCCCCAACCAGACCGACCAGGACACCCTGCCCCCTTACGAGGTGCTTGACCCCATTCTTGAGGCGTATGTGGAGAAAGACAAGCCTTTCAAGGTGATTGTAGAGATGGGATACCCAGAAGAGCTGGTTGCCAAGGTGATCAGGTTGGTTGACCTCAACGAGTACAAGAGACGCCAGGCTCCACCGGGGGTTAAGCTCACCCCAAGGGCCTTCGGAAAGGATCGCAGGCTGCCCATAACCAACCGATACAGGCCATACCAAAGGGGGTAAAGTTGGCAGAGCGTGTTCTGTTACATGTGTGCTGCGCCCCCTGTATGCTCTACCCTTTGAAGGTGCTACGGCAGGAGGGGAAAGAGGTGTTTGCCTTCTGGTACAACCCAAACATACACCCCTTCACCGAGTACCAGCGGCGTCACGAAGAGGTGGTGAAGACCGCCGAGAGGCTTGGAGTCAGGTTGATTGAGAGAGACGAGTATTCCTTAGAGGAGTTTCTCCAGATGGTGGCCTTCAGGGAGGGAAAACGCTGCTTTCTCTGTCATCAACTCAGGCTAACCGCAACAGCACAGGTGGCTCACAGGGGCAAGTTCACATTCTTCACCACCACCCTACTCTACAGCAAGTTCCAGCCGCACCTTGTGATAAAGGACCTTGGAGAGGGGCTTGGAAGGAGATACGGCTCAAGGTTTCTCTACCGAGACTTTCGGGATGGCTGGAAAGAGGGCATTGAAGAGTCAAAAGAGATGGAGCTATACCGTCAGCAGTACTGCGGCTGTATCTACAGCGAATACGAGAGGTACGGGAGGCAGCACCATGAATGATCTCTCAGCCTTAGGCAAGATGCTGATACTCATGGGACTTCTCGTTGCAGGGGTGGGCCTTTTGCTCACCTTAGGGGGAAAGATGCCCTGGTTCGGCAGGCTACCTGGAGACATAGTGGTGCAGAAGAAAAACTTCACCTTCTACTTTCCCATTGTGACCTGCATCGTGGTGAGCGTGGTGCTCTCGCTTCTGCTCAACCTCTTTTTCAGGAGATAGCCCTGAGAATACTCCACACCAACATGCACAAAGGGGGCTGGGGCGGTCAACCGAACCGGATCTTGGTGGTCTCAAAAGAGCTGATAAGCCGGGGACACCACGTGGTGATCTCAGCCCCCAAAGGGGCCACCCTGATAGCCAGGGCCCGTAAAGAGGGCATTGAGACCTTTGACGGGGTGAGGTTTCCCAAGAAGTTTAATCCTCTCACCTTCGTGAAAGAGATACTGGCAATAAGGGGCGTAATGGACCTTCACAAGATTGATGTGGTTCACACCCACGGAAGCCAGGACACCTGGGTATCCGCCCTGGCGGCAAAGCTATTTGGAAACAGGACTCTGCCTGTTGTGCGCACCCGCCACAACACATTTCCCGTAAAGAACCACATAGCCAACAGGTTTCTCTACAGGGTCCTCATTGACAGGGTTGTGGTGGTATCAAGGGCGGTTACGGAACTCTTCAAAGAGACAGGGGTGCTGGGAAGCAAGGTGGACAGGTGTATCACCATCCACAGCGTGGTTGACGGAAAAGGAAGGTTCAATCCCCAGCTGGTTGAGGCTGCTAACTTAAGAGAAGAGCTGGGTATCCCTGAGAACGCCTTTGTTCTCATGAAGACGGCGAGACTGGCTCGTGAAAAGGGCCACTCTTACACTCTTGAAGTGATCAAGGAACTGAGCAAAACCCTATCAAATCTACATCTCATCCTTGCAGGAGAAGGGCCTTTAAGGAAAGAGCTGGAGGATGAGGCAGATAGGCTAAGCTTTGGGAATAGGGTCCACTTTCTGGGTTTAAGGGGTGATGTTCCAGGGCTTTTGAAAGAGAGCGAGATATTCCTTTTCACCCCAATTGCCGGAGAGTCCCTTGGCACCTCGGCTTTAGAGGCCTTAGCCATGGAGGTGCCGGTTGTTGCCTTCTGGATGGGAGGGATAGACGCCTCTGTGAAGGATGGAGAGACGGGCTATCTGGTTAAGGTGGGAGATGTCTCTTCAGCAGCGAATCGGTGCCTTATGCTTTTAACCAACCCACGGGGAAGCAAACTCATGGGCAAGATGGGAAGACGTCGCATGCTGCGCCACTTCTCCCCATCGTCTTTGGCAGAAGGGAACCTAAGGGTCTATGAAGAGCTGCTTGGCTCCGAAAAGACCAAAGGTTAATCACACCTCAAGCACCACACCAACCGGGCAATGGTCAGAGCCGTAGATATCCCCCAATATGAAGGCCTCCCTCAAAGCGGGTAATAGGTTCTGGCTGATGAAAAAGTAGTCTATGCGCCAGCCCACATTCTTCTCCCGGGCATTAAATCTGTAGCTCCACCACGAGTATTCCACCTTATCCGGATGAAGGTGTCTGAAGGTGTCAACATAACCCCTGCGCACTATCTCATCCATCCACTGACGCTCTATGGGCAAGAAGCCAGAGCGCTTTGAGTTGGCCTTGGGGTTCTTAAGGTCTATCTCGTTGTGGGCGGTGTTGAAGTCTCCGCAGATAACCACCCTTTCGCCATTTGCCACAAGCCTGTCTGAGTGTTCAAAAAGGGCCTCGTAGAACCTCAGCTTGTACTGAAGCCTCTCGTCGCTCATCTGGCCATTGGGAAAATAGATGTTGTAGAGCCAGAACCAGGGATACCGGGCAATGATTATCCTGCCCTCCTGGTCAAACTCAGGCTCCCCTATTCCGTAAGAGACCTCCAATGGCTCAGTCTTTGTGTAAAGGGCGACACCGCTGTAGCCTCTCTTCTGGGCAAAGCTCCAATACGAATAAAATCCCTCCACATCTTTGAGCCCCTCTGGAATCTGATGCTCCTGCACCTTTGTCTCTTGCAAGGCAAGGATGTGAAACTCCTCTTTTGAGAAGATCTCCCTGAAGCCCTTCTTATCAATGGCCCTTAGCCCGTTTACGTTCCACGAAAGAAGCCTTAATCTCTCTCCCATCAGTGCACCATCAACACCAGGTTATCCCGGTGAATCACCTCTTGGGAATGGGTGTATCCAAGTATTCTCTTTATCTCGCCGCTATGGCAGCCCTTTATCTTCCTTATCTCACTGCTGTTGTAGTTGGTAAGCCCCCGGGCGATCTCTCTACCATCTTTGTCCACACAGCTAACGGCGTCTCCCATCTCAAACTCTCCCTCCACAGCAACTATCCCAGAGGGTAGCAGGCTCTTTCCGCTCTCCGCCAAGGCCCTTACGGCCCCGTCATCAATCACTATTCTACCAGCAGGTTGCAGGGTGTAAGCAATCCACCTCTTCTTGCCACCAAGGCGGACGTCTCTCGGCCTGAAGAAGGTGCCAATGGTCTCACCCTGAAGAATCTCAGAAAGAACACCCTCCTCTCCTCCCTTGGCAATAACAGCAGGTATCCCCGAGTCAACCACCTTCTGAATGGCCTCCACCTTTGACCGCATTCCCCCTCTTCCCAAGGGAGAGATTCCACTCATGTCGCACTGCTCAAAAAGGCAGTGGTCAACACAGTCAACCTCGTCAATAAACTCCCCTGAACCAGTGGTGGGATCGCAGGTGTAAAGCCCCTCAACGGTAGAGAGAACCACCAAGAGATCAGCCTCAACCATGAGGGTCACAAGGGCAGAGAGGTTATCGTTGTCTCCAAACTTTATCTCTTCAACCATAACTGTATCGTTCTCGTTCACTATGGGAAGAACCCCCATGGAGAGCAGGGTGAAAAGGGTGT
>JALWSI010000130.1 GCA_027080315.1 bacterium
AGGAGGTGTAAGATAAAAAGAACAGGAACTGCAAACCTGCCATTGCACGGTGGAAAGGCCCCGGCGTGGCTCTTTAACCGCATGGTTAAACTATCCAGGGAGATCATCAGAATAATGGTGGAAGATCACGGACCAGAGGCAGTTGTGTCAAGATTTTCAGATCCTTTCTGGTTCCAAGCCCTCGGTTGCCTTCTGGGCTTTGACTGGCACTCAAGCGGGCTCACAACCACTCTTACGGGAGCGGTAAAAGAGGCGTTGAAGGGAAGAGAGAAGGATTTTGGACTGGCCATAGCAGGAGGAAAAGGAAAGGTCTCAAGAAATACTCCTGACGAGGTTGAGAGAATCGGGAAGGTTATGGGCACAGATCCAGAACCCCTGATATACGCAAGCAAAATGAGCGCAAAGGTGGATAACACCGCCGTACAGGACGGTTATCAGCTCTATCATCACACCATTATCTTCTCTTACACAGGAGAATGGTCGGTTGTTCAACAGGGAATGAACCAAGAGAACAGGTATGCAAGAAGGTACCACTGGCTAAGCAGCACTCTAAGTTCCTTCGTAGAAGAACCCCATACAGCGGTCCTTTCACAAAAGAAAGAGATCACCCTGAACATGGTAGCAAAGGAGAGCTCAAAGGCAAGAAAAGGGGTGGTATCGCTAACAAATGAACTTTCACCAGATAGGATCATGGAAGAGATGAAGAGAATTCAAAACTTGCACATGCCAGAGAGGCACTTTATCACCATGAAGGACGTAAACATTGATAGACTTAAAAAGGGTATAACCAAGGTATGCGAAACCATACCAGAGGACTTTCAGAGGCTACTTGAAACCCCAGGCCTTGGTCCCAAAACCCTCAGGGCCCTGGCGTTAACCGCAGAGGTACTCTACGGAACACCACTCAGTTTTAAAGACCCTGCAAGATTCAGCTTCGCCCACGGAGGCAAAGATGGACATCCGTTTCCCGTAGATAGAGAAATCTACGACAGCACTATAGAGACACTAAGGGAGATAACCAGAAGGACCAGACTATCACCGAAAGATAAAGACGGGATCAACCGAAGACTGTCGGTCTTCTATGGGTAACAGTCACAAGCGGAGGGGTGACAAAATCTGTCTATTTACCCACAAAGGGCTCTGTGGTATGCGAAGGTATGTAGAGGTAATCATTTGGGAAGGTTGGTTGTGAAAAAAAGTCAGTTTTTTACATGTGTTAGCCCTATAAATAACAATATCAATAATTTACAAATACAGGTTTCTGTGGATAACTTGTAAAAAACCAAAGAGAGAAGGACAATGGATAAGAGTGCCTACAACGAGGTATGGAAAAGGGTCCTTGATAATCTGAGAGATGATATATCAGAAAAAAGTATAAAAACATGGCTCAATCCAATAAAGGTGTGTGAGGCATCTGAGGGGAGACTCATTCTTGAGGTACCAAACAAATTTTACAAGGACTGGATAAGGGAAAACTACGAAACAGCAATAAGGGAAAAACTCAACGGTATCCTCAACTCTAACACCAAAATAGAGTACACAATCTCTAAGCACAGAGAAGAACCCTTGCCTGACAGGAACGCTTTTGAAGATAGAAGGCCATACACAGGAAAAAACAGCTATCCAGGCTCAACCCTCAACCCAAAGTATTCCTTCTCAACCTTTGTGGTTGGTCCAGGAAACCAGTTTGCCCATGCCGCCTCTCTGGCAGTCTCCCAGAACCCTGGCAAAATATACAATCCACTATTCATTTATGGAGGGGTAGGCCTTGGAAAGACACATATACTGAACGCCATAGGAAATGAGATAAAAGAAAACAAACCTAACCTGAACGTTGTGTATGTATCGGCAGAGTTTTTCGTGAACGATCTGGTAAGCTCAATCAGGAACGAAAACATGGGAAGCTTCAGGGAAAAATACAGAAGAGCAGATGTTTTGCTAATTGACGATGTACAGTTCATAGCGGGCAAAGATAGAACCCAAGAAGAGCTATTCCACACCTATAATCAGTTATACAACGAGAATAAGCAGATAGTTTTAACCAGCGACAGGTATCCAAACGAGATGAGCGATGTTGAAGAAAGGCTAAGATCAAGGTTTCAATGGGGTCTTGTGGCAGACATACAGCCCCCAGACCTTGAAACCAGAATAGCCATTCTCATGAAGAAAGCAGAAGCAGAAGGAGTAGAACTACCCTACGAGGTAGCTGAATACATTGCAAAGAGAATACGCTCCAACGTTAGAGAGTTAGAAGGATGTCTCATAAGGCTATGCGCCGTGTCATCCATCACAGGATCCCCCATAACCCTTGAGACCGCTCAAAACGTAATAAAGAGGCTCTTTCCCAACTCCTTAGAAGAGGAGCTGTCAGTTGAAAAGATAATCCAAGTGGTGGGAGACCACTTCTCCGTAAAACCCTCTGAAATAAAGTCAAGGAAGAGAACAAAGAACATAGCAATGGCAAGACAGGTTGCCATGTACCTTGCCAGAAAACTCACAACCCATTCTCTACCAGAAATAGGTGAAAAGTTTGGTGGAAAAGACCACACGTCAGTGATATACGCTACCAAAAAGGTGGAAAAGATGTTAGAAGAGTCTGAACAACTCAGGGAGGCTGTGAAAAAGATAGAGGATAGATTAGACACCCTTTAGGGAGGAGCAAAAATGTCACAAAGCATCCAAACTCCACACAAAAAGCACACAGAGATTTCGTAATATAGATCAATAATTTAGAGTAATTCTCCACAAAATCACAGTCCTTACTACTACTGTTATTTTAGGAGGTAAAAAATGAGTCAGTTAGTAATAGAAAAAGGTTACCTTATAAAAGGATTATCAATTTTAGAGGGAATAACCGGTGGTAAACACATAAATCCCATTTGTGGTTCTGTGTTGTTTGAAACCAAGGACGACAGGTTGTTCTTAAGGGCTACAAACCTTGAGGATAGCATAGAAACGCAGATTCCCTTAAAACATTCTGATTTTGATGGAAAATTTCTGGTTTTTGGGCAACAGTTTCTTGGATTTGTAAAAGAGCTACCAGATGAAGAGATCACTTTGATTCTTGATGATAACTCTTCAACACTCTCTATTGTCTCAAGCAATCCTGAAGCTGTTATTTCTCTGATACCTATTGATGAGTTTCCGGCTTTGCCAACCGCTCCAGATAATGGAGAGCTAATTCCCATACCAGCAAGTGTCTTTTTAGAATTTATTGAAAAAACAGCATTCAGCACATCTTCAGAGCATGAATCAAGGGTCCTGTACGGAATAAACCTTGTTGTTGAAGGAGAGGTTTTAAAAGCCACTTCAAGCGATGGATTTAGATTTTCAAGGTATCAAAGCAAGATATATGCCGGGGCTAACATCTCTTGGTCTGCAGTTATTCCAAAGAGAAGGGCTTTGGACATGAAGAGGATAGTATCTTTGCTGTTCAATAAGGACGAAGAGGTTCTGATTGGGAGTACAAACAACCACTTCTACCTTGGTTCAAATAATCTGTCTATCTTTTCAAGAACCATAGACGACGAATATCCAGATTATGAGAGCATAATTCCAAGCGACTTCACAAGAGAGATTTTAACTGAAAAGAGCAGCCTTATTCAGGCAATAAGGAGGGTGTGTCTATTCTCTTCTGAGAAGAGTGGAGGGGTGAAGATACAGTTTGATCCTGAAGGAAAACAGATTCACCTGAGCTCTCTAAGGTATGTTGATGAGCCTTTTATAGGAATGGCCTCAGAGAGTCTCTCTTTAGAGGATGCCTCTGGAGATCCCGTCACAATTGGTTTGAACTACAAAAGTGTGTTAGAGTGCTTGTCGGTTTTGAGAGGAGGTACTGTGCGGTTGGAATTTGGAGACTCTTTGTGGCCGGTGCGCTTCACCTCTGATGAGGATGAGGGATTTTACCATATCCTCATGCCAATTCAGCTTGATGAGATAGAGGGAGATAACAAAGAAGGAGAATAGTTAGGTAGATGTCTAACGAAGAGCTCTATAACGCAGAGGATATCCAGGTTTTAGGAGGGATAGAGGCGGTCCGTAAAAGGCCCGCTATGTACATAGGCAGCACGGATTCAAAAGGGCTTCATCACCTGGTTTTTGAGGTTGTTGACAACAGCGTTGACGAAGCGGTTGCAGGCTTTTGTAAGAATATTGAGGTCGCTATCCACATGGATGGCAGTGTCAGCGTTATTGACGATGGAAGAGGTATTCCAGTTGATATCCATCCCCAGGTGGGAAGACCTGCTGTTGAGGTGGTTCTAACCACCTTGCACGCTGGTGGTAAGTTTGACTCAAGTGCCTACAAGGTCTCTGGTGGCCTTCACGGGGTGGGTATATCCGTGGTGAATGCCCTCTCTTCCTGGCTTGAGGTTGAGGTTAGGAGAGATGGAGTTATCTATCGCCAGAGGTTTGAGAAGGGTGAGAGGATTTCTGACCTTGAGAGGGTAGGCACAACCCACAGGCACGGAACCCTCATAAGATTCATGCCTGATCCAGAGATATTCTCAACGGTTGAGTTTAACTACGATTACCTGCTTGCCAGATTGAGGGAGCTTGCCTTTCTAAACAAGGGCTTGAGAATCAAGATAAGGGACGAGAGGACTGACAAAGAGGAAGAGTTTCTTTACGAGGGTGGAATAAAATCCTTTGTGGAGTTTCTTAATGAGGGTAAATCTCCCCTCTACAAAGAGATATTCTACATGCACAAGACCATAAACGATGTGGTGGTTGAGATAGCCTTTCAGTACAACAGCGGATACCAGGAGGTTGTTTACTCTTACACTAACAACATCAGAACCATAGACGGTGGTACCCATCTTGTGGGTTTCAGATCCGCTCTTACGAGAACGATAAACTCCTTTGCTTCTGCCAATAACCTTCTTAAGGGTGGAATCTCGTTGAGCGGTGACGATCTTAAAGAGGGACTAACCGCTGTGGTCAGTGTAAAGGTTCCAGATCCACAGTTTGAAGGTCAGACCAAGACTCGCCTCGGAAACATTGAGGTGAGGCGTATTGTGGAGACCTCCTTTGGAGAGGAACTCTCTTACTACCTTGAGTCCAATGTGAAAGTTGGAAAGCTCATAGTTGAAAAGGCCACCAGTGCTGCTCGGGCAAGGGAGGCCGCCCGCAAGGCAAGGGAGCTTATGCGTAAGAAGAGCAAACTTGAGGGTGGTGCCCTTCCGGGTAAGCTTGCAGACTGCTCCGAGAGGGACCCCTCTAAGCGTGAACTCTTCATTGTTGAGGGTGAGTCCGCTGGAGGATCAGCAAAGCAGGGAAGGGATAGGTCTTTTCAAGCAATTCTCCCTTTGAGGGGAAAGATACTCAATGTGGAGAAAGCAAGGTTGGACAAGGTGTTATCAAGTCAGGAGATAAAGAACCTCATCATGGCCCTGGGAGTCGGCGTGGACAGCGGGGATAACTTTGACATATCAAAGCTGAGATACAACAAGGTGATAATAATGACCGACGCCGATGTTGATGGTGCCCACATTAGAACCCTGCTTCTTACCCTGTTCTACAGGCGTATGAGACCCCTTATTGAGGGTGATCACGTGTTTATAGCTCAACCTCCCCTATACAGGGTGAAGAAGGGCAGGGACGAGAGATACCTTGCAAATGACGAGGAGCTTGATGCTTACCTTCTTGGAAGGGGGGCTTCAGGTGTATCTGTGATCACAAAGGACGGTGAAGAGATAGATGAGGCCGACCTTA
>JALWSI010000131.1 GCA_027080315.1 bacterium
CCGGAAAACTCGCCTACGCGGAATTTATGGCAAAAGTTTTCTTAAAATTGCTATTCAAAAAATTTGATATTCTTTGTGCTAATGATTTGGATACTTTACCTCCCTCTTTCTTTGCTTCCAAAATAAAAAGGAAACCTCTTGTATACGACACTCACGAGTTTTTTACAGGAAGTTCTTCCTTAGTAAATAGAAATTTTACCAGAAAGATTTGGGAAAAGATAGAAGATTTTTTCTTCCCGAAATTAAAAACAATAATAACGGTTAATGAATCCGTAGCTCAAAAGTATAAAATAAAATACCGTAAGGATTTACATATAATTTATAATTATCCTTCGCAGTCAGCGAGAGTGAATAATTCTATAAAAGAAATAAAACCGGATGAAGAAATAAAATTAATATACCAAGGGCGGATACTGCACGGCAGGGGAATTTCCCTGATGATAGAAGCTCTTAAAGAAGAGATCAAAGAACTAAGGGACACCAACCAGAAGACCCAGAGCGCTCTAAAGAAATCCTCTGAGACCATCAAAAAATTGGAAGCAAAATTGCAAGAAAAAGAGATGGAAACCCTTTACGATCCATTAACCCTCATCTCAAACAGAAGAATGTTTGAGGGAAAACTAAAAAAGCTCTTTTTGGAATTTGATAAAGACAAATTACCCTTTGTGTTGCTCATGATAGACATAGACGACTTCAAAAAGGTAAACGATCTTTACGGGCACCGTACAGGAGATGAGGTGCTGAGAGTTGTTGCCAACAGGCTACAGCAGGAGCTGCGAGGGGATGACCTGGTGGCCCGTTACGGGGGAGAAGAGTTCGCCATACTACTGCCAAACACCTCTCTTAGGGACGCTACCCCTGTGGCAGAGAGGCTAAGAAAGAAGATAGAAGAAACCGTAATCAACTCAGAGGGCAATCAAGTGGGGGTCACCATAAGCATTGGGCTGGCCCAGGTGCGTCCCTCAGATAGTCCCGACGACCTGGTTAAAAGAGCAGACAAAGCCCTATACCTTGCCAAAGAGTCAGGGAAGAACTGTGTTAGAAGCGAGATAGACCTACTAACCAAAGGGCTTCTGTAATAAATTAAAACACCACAAATATTCCGAGATCTCCTTTAAGATAGAAGGAGAAATGAGATGAGAAAAGTAGCAATTGTTGGGGTTACTGGATACACCGGTATAGAGCTGGCAAGGATCATTCTGAATCACAAAGAGGTAGAGCTCTCAATATTCACCTCTGAGACATACAAAGACCGCTCCCTATCGGAGGTGGTTCCTTCATTTGCAGGGATAGAGGACAGGCCCTGTGCTCCCATGGACCCCGACATTATAGCCTCAGAGGCAGATATTGCCTTCCTGTGCCTTCCCCATGGAACCTCTATGGATATGGCTCCCCTTCTCTTGGAAAGGGGAATGAAGGTGATAGACCTAAGCGGAGACTACCGCTTCAGGAGTCCCCAGGATTACTCCAAATGGTACAAAATTGAACATAAAAACCCTCATCTACTTGAAAAGGCCGTTTACGGAATGCCAGAGCTGTTCAAAGAAAAGGTGGTAGAAGCAACACTGGTGTCCAACCCCGGCTGCTACCCAACCAGCGTAATCCTCGCCTTAGCTCCTCTATTTCACGCTAAGATCGATGTTAAAGGCACCATTGTGGTAGATTCAAAGTCAGGGGTTAGCGGTGCCGGCAGAAAACCCTCACAAAGGCTCCACTACCCAGAGTGCAACGAATCTTTCTCACCCTACAACACGGGAATCCATCGCCACCAGCCTGAAATGGAAGAAGGTGTAGAGCGTTTCTGTAACCGAAGGCCTTCCCTTCTATTCTCACCCCACCTCGTTCCCATGAACCGGGGAATCTTAAGCAGCATCTACGTGGTCCTTGAAGAGAAGGTATCTCTGAATAAACTTCACTCTTTGTACCGGGAGTTTTATCACCACAAGCCTTTTGTGAAGGTGCTGGAGCTCGGCGAGTTCCCCTCAACCAGAAACGTGAGGGGCTCAAACTACTGCCACATAGGCATGACCATGGTGGGGAACACCTTGGTACTCTTCTCTGCCATAGACAACCTGGTGAAAGGTGCCTCGGGACAGGCTGTTCAGAACATGAACCTTATTCTTGAGTTACCAGAAACCATGGGGCTTAACAGCCCAGGCCTCTTTGTTTAACAACTTTATTTTGCTGGCAATGGCAGCAACACCCTGAACAGAGCTCCTCCCAGCTCAGAGTCTCCCACCTCTATTCTCCCCCCATGATCCTCAACAGCAGACAAAGAGATAGAAAGGCCCAAGCCAGTCCCCTTGGTCACATCGGTGGTGAAAAATGGTGAAAATATCTTCTCCCTTATCTCCTCGGGTATCCCTGGTCCGTTGTCCTCTATAAGAACCTCAATCCATCCCTCCATCTGCCTGGTTGAGATCCTCACTTTTCCTCCCTTCTCAGGCACAACCTTCTCGGCATTCAACACAATGTTCACCAAAGCCTGCTGTATGGCGTGGGACTCGCCCCACACAAACTTCAGGTCTGGATCAAGATGAAGATCAAGCTCTATCCCTTTCTCTAACATGGCCTGTCCTCTTAACAGAGCTATGTTGCTCACCACACCGTTAACGTCAACCTGCCCAACCTCCCCCTCTCTGGTACCAACAAAAGTGAGAAGACGGCTCACAACCTCAGAACAGCGCTTACCCTCCCTCTCAATAACCTTCAGCATCTCTTTGGCATCCTCAGAAATATCTTCTCTTTCTAAGAGAAACTGGGCAAAACCAACCACCGCAGCAATAGGATTGTTCAGAGAGTGAGATACACCCTCAAGCACTTCAGATATGGCCTCAAGACGCTCAGACTTGATAAGGTTCAGGTTTCTCCTCACCTCTTTTGTGATGTCCCTCAAGATGAACAAAAGAGACTCAATATCTCCCTCTTCTCCGATTATAGGGTAGCCCCTGAGAGAAAAGGTGATCTCACCATCTATAAAATGGGAGTCCTTAGGGGTTTTACTTCTAACTATAGAGCTCTTCATGGAGTCGCACAGCTTGCATAGCACCGGCACCTTGCAGGCCTTTATTGGTACAGGAGAGTCGGGAGTAACACCTTCACCAATAAGCATTCTGGCAGCCCTGTTTGAGAAAGATATTCTATTGGTTCTGAGATCCACAATGAAGACCGCATCCTCCAAAGCCTCCATGGCGGTCTCCCACTGTCGTCTTCTCGCCTCTTTCTCCCACCAAAGCCTGTAGCTTCCCACCATCAGGCCAATGTCAGGAAGAATCTCCTCTATGCCCTTGATTCTCTCCTTTAAAGTTTCAAGAGGATAGATACAGAAAAAGCCAATGGCAGCCTCAACCCTGCTATGAAAGAAGAGCGGATAGACTATTCCGCTCTCCATCATCCCACCAAGATCCTCTCTGGTAAGCTCAATAAATCTCTTCGTATCAAAAACCCGGGCAGCCAGCTGAGACACGTGATGGCAGGCAGAGTCATGAGGCGTCTGCTCTGAGAAACAGAAGTGCAGCTCCTTTTGTGGCAGGTTCTCGTCACGAAAGAGAAGGATTATCCCTGCAATATCAACCAGCCCTTTAAGCCCTTCCCCAAGTCTTTTGAAGAGATCCTCAAGGCTTTCCGCTGACAACAACGACTCGTGAAGAGAGAGGAAAAGCCTTGAGCAAGGATCAGAACACCCCCCGCCTTTACCGCAATTAGCTACTGTTTCTTGAACATCCAACCCTATGGACTCTCCCTAAACCCTTAAACTATTAACACAAACGGCTATTTCCCGTCCCTTTTCAAATGGAGATTACTACCTTTAAGCAAGAAGAGGCAATAGATTGGGTTCTTTGAATTATGTAACCTTACAGGATAAAGATGGATGTACACCAAAACCAAGGAGTAGAGAGATGAACAGGCCATCGTTGGTTGAAGCCATGCAAAAAGAGGAGTTCTACCCCCATCACCCAGCCGAGGTAAGAATGGTGCAGACCCACATATCATGGGTGTTTCTCGCCGATGAGCTGGTTTACAAAGTGAAGAAACCGGTAAATTACGGCTTCCTTGACTTCTCCACCTTAGAAAAACGGCTCTTCTACTGTCGGGAAGAGGTGAGGCTCAACAGCAGGCTGAGCAAAGAGATATACCTTGGGGTGGTACCACTTATCCTTGAGCAGGACAGGTGGAGGCTGGGAAAAGAGGAAGAGATAGAAGAGGCAAAGGAGTACGCTGTCCTGATGAAGAGGATCCCCGACGATAGGCTATTGAACAACCTGATCTCAGAAAACGATGTGCCTTCAAATGCTATGGAGACAATAGCCAGAACGGTGGCAGAGTTTCACTCCAAGGCCGAGAGATCCCAAGAGATTGCAGCCTTTGGAATGCCAGAGGCCTTCAAGGTTAACACCGACGAGAACTTTGCCCAAACCGAGGAGTTTGTAGGCACCTCAATATCAAAAGAGGCCTTTGAATTGATCAAAGAGAAAACCAACGCCTTTTACGAAAAAAAAGGCTATCTAATGGAGAAGAGAGCCAAAGAGGGCAAAGTGGTAGATTGTCACGGAGATCTACACAGCCAGCATATCTGCCTTTGGGAGCACAAGGTGATAATCTTTGACTGCATTGAGTTCAACCAACGGTTCAGATACGGAGACGTGGCCTCAGAGGTGGCATTCTTAGCCATGGACCTTCAGTTCCTCATGCAGGACAGGCTCTCAAAAGAATTTGTTGAACACTACATAAGGTTCTCAGGGGATCGGGAGATTGAAGAGATCCTACCCTTCTATCTCTGCTATCGGGCGTACGTGAGGGGAAAGGTTGAATCTTTTAGAATAAATGACCCCCATACCCCTTTCAGCGAGAGAATGAACGCCCTGCTTAGGGCCCAACGGTACTTCTTCTTGGCAGAAGAGTACGCAAAGAGAATGTTATGAAACCCTTTGTGGCAGTGGTCTTCGGGCTAATGGGCTCTGGAAAGAGCAGAAGGGCCAAAGCCTTAGCAGAAGCCACTAAGGCAAACTACATAAGCTCAGACATCATAAGGAAACTCATGGCAAAAATCCCCCTAACCCAAAGGGCAGAGAGGCATTTTGGCAAAGGCATATACTCCAAACAGTTTACAGAGAAGGTGTACCAAGAGATGCTAAACCAGGCCTACGCCTCTTTGGAGTCTGGAACGCCAGCGGTGCTTGATGCAACCTACTCAAAAAGGTCCCACCGGGATCAGGTGAGAGAGGCAGCAGCCCAGTGGAACGCTCCTCTCTTCTTCTTCTTTGTTGACACCTCAGAAGAGGTTATCCGACAACGGCTTCTCAGAAGAGAAAGAAAAAAGGTGATATCCGACGGCAGGTTAGACGTCTTTCCTCAGCATAAGGAGAGCTTTCAACCTCCCCAGGAGGATGAGAATATCATAAGGGTACCGGGAGAAGGAGGGGTTGATAGAGCAGTGGGAGAGATGGTAGCCATTATCAAAGGGGCTTTGGAAGGCCCTTAAACCCATGACCCCAAGAGAGGACAACACTATGGGCGAAGAGGCAAGAATAAAGAGACAGATATTTAGAGCGCTAAAAGACGGACCCAAAGACTTCTGGCAACTGATAAACCTGCAAGACAGCCACATCATAGCCTTTTTTAACACTTTGAAGAGATTAGAAGAGAAGGGCGAGGTTGTAAGAGAAGGAGACCTTTATCATCTATCCCAATCGGTTAAGGATG
>JALWSI010000132.1:0-1750 GCA_027080315.1 bacterium
GGAAGGGGGCCCTGGGGGCGGGCAAGGGAGCACATTGAACTCTCGGAAGAGCTTGCAGACGAGGCATGGAAGAGGCTCTCTCGCTGGGAAGGAGAAACTCCCCTGCTGGAAGTGAAGGGGTTTAATTCTCTGCATCCAACCCTCCAGAGGTTGGTGGTGATAAGGTTCTTGAATGCCGCCTTTCCTGAGAAAAGAATCGGCAGAAGCCACGTGCTTCAGGTGTGCCGCCTCGCCACAGCCCCCCCCGGAAAGGTCCTGGGGGTTCCTGGAGGATGCGTAGAGCGAGGGGAGGAATATTTGGTGCCTCACCCCGTCACTGTTAGAGAACTGAGCAGGGTGGAGGAGAGCCCTTATGAACCAGAAACCTGCTCCATAGAAGGCCCTGGGATCTACCACTGGGGTGGATACACATGGAGGGTTTACACAGAAAGATGGCCGTTGAATCTTGATTTTGACAAGGGGGTAGCCTTATCTCCACAAAAGATCTCCATGCCCCTCCTCCTTCGTTGCAGGAGGCACGGAGACAGGATATACCGCAGGGGGATTGGTCACAAAACGGTGAAGAAGATCATGCAGGAGAAGGGGATCCCAAAAGAGAAAAGGGAGGCCATACCTTTGCTTGTTGACCCCTCTGAGAATAGGGTGTTATGGGTTGCCGGGCTTGGAACAGATCCCCGGGCAACACCCCAGGAGGGAGAGACGGCCCTTATTGTGGAGAGAGAGGAGTAGGGTATGGATAGGGTAGAGATGCTCTTCACCGCAAAGGAGGTAGAAGAGCAGGTAGATAGGCTTGCTGAGGAGATACTTGAGGCCTACAACAACCAGGTGCCAACAGTGATAGCTGTGCTCAAAGGGAGCTTCATGTTCACCGCCGATCTACTCAGACGACTGCCCGGTATCTACGCAGTTGACTTCATAAGGGCCGCATCTTACGGCGATGGCACCGAGACATCCTGCCATGTTAGCATCTCTCTCTGGCCCACGGTTAAGGTGGCGGGACAGAAGGTGCTGCTGGTGGATGACATTGCAGACAGCGGGCTCACCCTGAAGTGCTTAGTTGAAAGGCTAAAAAAAGAAGGCGCCAACCAAGTAGATGTATGCGTGCTTCTTGACAAGCCCAGCAGAAGAAAGGTGGAGTTCATTCCCAGGTTTGTGGGGTTCACTATTCCCAACCTCTTTGTCGTAGGCTATGGAATAGACTACGCAGAGAAGTACCGAAATCTCCCCTACATAGGGGTTTTGAAGGAGGACTGACTTGGCTGACAAAGGGCAACAGCGCCCCCCGGTTCCCCCTCCTCTGAGGGAGATCAATCGCAACCTGATTCTGTGGCTTCTCATCGCCCTGATGGTGATAGTGGTCTTCAATCTCTTCAATACCCCAGCCAAGAGAATAGAGAAGGTTAGCTACTCCACCTTCCTCAATCTGGTGGAGGAAGGGGCGGTGAAGCACGTTCTCATAAAAGAGTACTCCATTCAGGCCAAGGTGGATACCAAGAAGTACCTTGACTATCTGAGAAAAGAGAAGGTTATGACGGGGCCTCTGACGAAGAGACCAAGCCCCATTCCCGTGCCAGTTAAGGGAAACCACACCTCAAAAGGCCTCAAGACTGCGGGAAGGGGAGAAGGAGCTTTAACGGTTCTACAGGTGAACTACCCCAACGACCCCGACCTCATTGAGATCCTGCGCAAGCACAAAGTTGACATTGAGGTTAAACCCCCAGAGAAGACCCCTTGGTACGTGAATGCCTTA
>JALWSI010000132.1:1760-5680 GCA_027080315.1 bacterium
CCTTAGCATCTTGGCTTCCCTTCTTGCTCCTCATAGCGGTCTGGATCTTCTTCATGAGGCAGATGCAGATGGGCGGTGGAAAGGCCCTCTCCTTTGGAAAGAGCCGAGCCCGCATGGTGGAAGACAAGAGCAAGAGGGTGACCTTCAAAGACGTTGCCGGCGCCGACGAGGCCAAAGAAGAGGTGCAGGAGATAATAGAGTTTTTGAAGGATCCCAAAAAGTTTCAAAAGCTGGGGGGAAGGATTCCCAAAGGGGTGCTTCTGGTTGGTCCCCCTGGTACCGGTAAAACCCTGCTTGCCAAGGCCATTGCCGGAGAGGCAGAGGTTCCCTTCTTCAGCATAAGCGGCTCTGAGTTTGTTGAGATGTTTGTGGGTGTGGGCGCCGCCAGAGTGAGGGATCTATTTGAACAGGCCAAGAACAAGGCCCCATGCATCATCTTTATTGACGAGATTGACGCCGTTGGACGCCACAGAGGTGCAGGCCTGGGAGGCGGCCACGACGAGAGGGAACAGACCCTAAACCAGATGCTTGTTGAAATGGACGGAATGGACAGCAACGAGGGGATCATTATGGTGGCGGCCACCAACAGGCCAGACATTCTTGATCCTGCCCTGCTCAGGCCTGGACGGTTTGACAGGCAGATTGTGATTCCAAGGCCAGACGTGAAAGGACGAGAAGAGATCTTGAAGGTCCACGTAAGGGACAAACCATTGGCAGAGGATGTGGATCTGTCGGTGATTGCCAAGGGGTGTCCGGGGTTTGCAGGGGCAGATCTGGCCAACCTTGTGAACGAAGCCGCCCTACTGGCAGCCAGAAAAGGTAAAGAGAAGATAGAGATGGAAGACTTTGAGGCTGCCAAAGACAGGGTGATCATGGGAATAGAGAGAAAGAGCATGATCATCAGCGACGAAGAGAAGAAGAACACAGCCTACCACGAAAGCGGCCACGCCTTAGTGGCAAGGCTGATTCCAGGCACAGATCCCGTGCACAAGATCACCATCATCCCCAGGGGCATGGCCCTGGGTGCCACCCAACAGCTTCCTGAGGATGAGAAGTACACCTACACCAAAGACTACCTTCTTAAAAACATCACGGTGTTGTTAGGAGGAAGAGCAGCAGAAGAGCTGGTGCTCAAACACCAGACCACAGGGGCAGCAAACGATCTGGAAAGGGCAACAGAGCTGGCCAGAAAGATGGTGTGCAAATGGGGCATGAGCAATGCGCTTGGTCCCGTCACCTTTGGCAAGCAGGATGAGATGCTCTTCCTGGGCAAAGAGCTGGCAAGCCACAGGGAGTACAGCGAAGAGACGGCCCGAGAGATCGACAAAGAGGTAGCCAACATTGTGAATTCTTGCCACGAAGAGGCCTGCAACATCCTAAAGAACAACATGGATGCTCTGATTGCCTTGGCAAAGTACCTTCTTGAGAAAGAGACCATCTCTTCAGACGAGATGGAGGAGGTGCTCTCAGGCTTTGAGCTGAAGATGAGCACCAGGTTCGCCAAAGAAGAGAGGACCGACCCAGAGGCATAGAAGGTGTCTCACACCCATCTGTTTGGAGTAGAGAAGGCCCCGCTCCCTCTCATCATGGGAATCCTCAACGTGACCCCCGATTCCTTCTCTGACGGTGGGCGTTTCTCGTCTCAATCTTCCGCCATTGAACACGCCCTCTCAATGGCAGAAGAGGGTGCAGATCTCATTGACGTGGGAGGAGAGTCCACGAGGCCAGGGGCCGATCCTGTACCCGAAGCAGAGGAGATTGAAAGGGTTATCCCCGTAATTGAGTCCTTATCCTCCCTTCTCTCCATTCCCATATCTGTGGACACAAGAAGGCCTCGGGTTGCAGAGGCTGCCTGTCAGGCAGGAGCCTCCATCATCAACGACGTTGAGGGTTTCAGAAATCCTGAGATGGCCGCAGTGGCATTGAAGCATAATACCTGGGTGGTGGTTATGCACATGAAGGGAACCCCCAAAGAGATGCAGAAGAACCCACACTATCGGGATGTGGTTAGAGATGTAACATCCTTTCTCTCTTCGCAAAGGAATATGCTGGTTGAGAGAGGAATACCACCACACAAGATCGTGGTGGATCCGGGAATAGGTTTCGGAAAGAGATTTCAAGACAATATTGCCCTCATAAAGAACCTGTACACCATAAAGAGGAAGGTCGGGCAACCTCTGCTTCTTGGACACTCCCGTAAGAGCTTTCTTGGAGAGATCCTGGAAGTGCCTCCCAAAGAGAGGGACGTTGGCACAACAGCCGTAACCATCTTTGCCGCCTTACAAGGGGTTGATATTGTAAGGGTTCATAACGTAAAGATGTGCAGGCAGGCCCTACAGGTGGTAGAGATCCTGACTGCATGAGGAGGATAGGCTCCCAATGAATGAGCTGCTACACGCGTTCATGAGGTCGCTGCACTCGCTCCACTGGTACGACGCCCTTGATATTCTGGTGGTTAGCTGGATGATCTACAAGATCATCCTCATCATCAAAGGCACCAGGGCCTTCAGAATGATCATTGGTCTGCTCCTCATTGTAGCCTTCTCTCTATTCTCCAGGTGGGCAAAGCTCCAAACCGTTGACTGGCTATTCCAACACCTGTGGCAGGTGGGCCTCTTCACTCTCATTGTGCTCTTTCAGCCTGAGCTCAGAAGAATGCTTGCCGACATGGGAGCCGCTCCTCTCACAGCCATGGGGCAACTACAGAAGAGAAGGGTGGTAGAAGAGATTGTTGCAGCAGTGAGACATCTGCAGCAGAATGGATTTGGAGCGCTCATTGCCGTGGAGAGGCACGCCAAGCTGGACCCCATAGTTGAAACAGGGGTTATTATGAACAGCCCGGTTAACCGGGATCTGCTTTCAACAATCTTCTACCCCAAAACCCCTCTTCACGATGGGGCGGTGGTGATACGAGGAGACATCATCGTGGCTGCCAGGTGTCTTCTGCCTCTGGCATCGTCGGTTCCAAAGGGCTCCCTTATTGGAACGCGCCACCGGGCTGCCATTGGCCTCACCGAAGAGACAGATGCGGTGGTGATTGTGCTCTCAGAAGAGAGAAGAGAGGTTTCTGTTGTTGTAGGGGGTAAACTGACAAAATCCTTAGACTCCAAAGCACTCTCAAGGGTGCTCTCCAACCTGCTTCTGAAAGAGGAGGAAAAGGGGCAAAAAGTTATGGCTTCGTTGAGCTATGAAAGCGGGGGAAGAAATGAGTAATCCCGAATTCCAAAGGGTGGGAATCATTGCCAAGCCCAAAAGGTTTGCCACAGAGGTTGTTAGAGAGCTGGTGGCATGGCTTAAGCAGCAGAGCATCCAGCTTGTTATGGATGAAGACACCGCGGCTGTGGCAGGAATTGATGACAACGAGATCCAGCTCTGTAAAAAGTCCATGGTGCCCTACCAATGCGATCTCATCATCGTGCTGGGAGGAGACGGCACCCTTCTCAGCGTGGCCCGGATCGTAGGGGACCTTGACGTCCCCATTCTCGCCGTGAACCTGGGAAGTCTTGGTTTTCTCACCGCTGTGACCTTGGACGATCTCTACTCCCTTCTTGAGCAGGTGATGGATGGAAACTATCAGATTGAAGATCGGAGTATGCTAAGGGTTCACGTGCACCGCCAGGGAGAGCGCATAGCAGAGTACCGGGTGTTAAACGACGCGGTTATCCACAAGGGTACCTTGGCAAGAATTATTGAGTTGAACACCTATGTTGATGGGAAATACCTCACCACCTATCAGGCAGACGGTCTCATCATATCCACCCCAACAGGTTCAACGGCATACTCCTTAGCAGCAGGAGGGCCGATTTTGCACCCTTCCATCAACGCCTTGATCCTGAATCCCATATGCCCCTTCACCCTAAGCCAACGTCCCATAGTTATACCTGACAGTGTAGAAAGAATTGAGGTCACCCTTAACACAC
>JALWSI010000133.1 GCA_027080315.1 bacterium
TCCTCCCCCCTCCACCATTTGGGCGGGAATAGCTCAGGTGGTAGAGCATCAGCCTTCCAAGCTGAGGGTCGCGGGTTCGAGTCCCGTTTCCCGCTCCATAACTAAGAGGAAACTATGTGCCCACGTAGCTCAGGCGGTAGAGCACACCCTTGGTAAGGGTGTGGTCGGCGGTTCAAATCCGCCCGTGGGCTTTTCTATTTAAGGGCTAAGGCTTACTCGGTGGTGTGGAGGGCCTTTGAGGATAAGAGGGAGAGAAGCTTGTTAAGCGTAGTAAGGGAGGAGAGTAGAGATGGGAAAGGCTAAGTACGAGCGGACGAAGCCGCATGTGAACATAGGAACCATAGGGCACGTGGATCATGGAAAGACCACCTTGACTGCAGCGATAACGAAGGTGTTATCGGAGAAGGGGTGGGCGGATTTCACGCCTTTTGAAGAGATAGACAAGGCTCCTGAGGAGAGGGAGAGGGGAGTCACCATCAATGTTGCACACATAGAGTACGAGACGGAGAAGAGGCACTATGCGCACATAGACTGTCCTGGGCACGCTGACTACATCAAGAACATGATCACTGGGGCTGCCCAGATGGACGGAGCCATTTTGGTTGTGAGTGCGGCGGATGGGCCTATGCCCCAGACCAGGGAGCACGTGCTGTTGGCAAGACAGGTTAACGTGCCAGCCATAGTGGTTTACCTAAACAAGGTGGACATGGTTGATGATCCTGAGCTGTTGGATCTGGTGGAGTTAGAGGTGAGGGAGTTGCTCTCCAAGTACGAGTTTCCAGGGGACGACATACCGGTGATTCGTGGGAGTGCGTTGAAGACCCTGGAAGGGGACACTGGGGAGTATGGGGCTGAGTCCATCTTAAAGCTGATGGAGGCAGTGGATAGCTACATACCTGAGCCTGAGCGTCCTGTAGATCAGCCTTTCCTTATGCCCATAGAGGACATTTTCTCTATCTCTGGAAGAGGGACCGTTGTTACTGGCAGGGTAGAGAGGGGTCGCATAAGGCCAGGAGAAGAGGTGGAGATAGTAGGGTTAGGCGAGACCCGGAAGACGGTTGCCACCTCTGTAGAGATGTTCCGTAAGATTTTGGACGAAGGTTTAGCGGGAGACAACATAGGAGTACTGTTAAGGGGAATAGGCAAGGACGAGGTGAAGAGGGGCCAGGTGTTGGCTAAGCCAGGGAGCATCAAGCCGTATAGGAAGTTCAAGGCGGAGGTGTACGTGTTGACCAAGGAGGAAGGTGGACGTCACACGCCGTTTTTCCCTGGGTATCGACCTCAGTTCTACTTCAGGACCACTGATGTTACGGGTACGGTGATATTGCCTGCTGATCGAGAGATGGTGATGCCTGGAGACAATGTGAACATAGATGCTGAGTTGATCTATCCTGTAGCGTTGGAGCCTGGGTTAAGGTTTGCGATAAGGGAAGGTGGTCGCACGGTTGGAGCTGGAGTGGTCACCGACGTTATTGAGGATTGATAGATGGCTACACAGTGGATGCGCATAAAGCTTAAGGCTTACGATCACAAGGTGCTGGATAAGTCTGCCGAAGAGATCGTTAAGGCGGCTGTTCGCACCGGGGCAAAGGTGGCAGGACCCATACCTCTGCCCACAAAGATCAGCAGATACACGGTTCTTAGAGGGCCTCACATTGACAAGAAATCCCGGGAGCAGTTTGAGATCCGCATCCACAAGAGACTGCTTGAGCTTAGAGATAGCACCTCGGATACCATAGAGGCCTTGAGTGAACTTGATCTTCCTGCAGGTGTGGAGGTTGAGGTTAAGCTTATGGACACCCCGTAAGGGGCCATAGAAGGTGGAGACCATGGTAGAAGGCATACTTGGCAAGAAAGTAGGGATGACACAGGTGTTCACCGAAGACGGGATGGTGATCCCCGTCACGGTGATAGAAGCAGGTCCCTGTACAGTGGTGTGTAAACGCACAAAAGAGAAAGACGGCTACACTGCGGTGCAGTTAGGGTACATACCTGCTAAGAGGAAGCATCTTAACAAGCCCCTTTTAGGGCAGTTTGAGAAGAGAGGGGTTCCTCCTTTCAGGGTTTTAAGGGAGTTTCCGGTAGGCGAAGATGCCCTCTCTGAGCTGGAAGAGGGCAAAGAGATAAAGGTGGACATCTTTGAGAAGGGCGATAAGGTGTCTGTTACCGGTAAGAGCAAGGGTAAGGGCTTCCAGGGTGCCATGAAGCGTCACGGTTTCAGTGGTATGCGGGACAGCCACGGTTCCCGGTACCACAGAACGGTGGGAGCCATAGGACAGCACACCTTCCCCGCCAGGGTCTTCAAGGGCCTGAGAATGGCTGGCCAGATGGGGAATAAGAAGGTGACTGTCAGGGGATTGGAGGTGGTTGAGGTGATCCCCGAAAAGAACCTCTTGCTGGTTAAGGGCAGCGTTCCTGGAGCCCGTAATGGACTCCTTGTGATAAAGAGGATGAAGGGTAGATAGCCATGGCTGTGGTAGAAGTGAAAAACGTTGCTGGTGAGAAGGCGGGGGAGCGTGAGCTTTCAGCTGCTGTCTTTGAGGCTCCTGTGAAGACCCATCTCCTCTACGAGGCTGTGAAGTGGCAGATGAACGCCAAAAGATCTGGCACCGCCTGCACCAAGACCAGAGGAGAGGTGGCTGGTGGAGGAAGGAAGCCCTGGAGGCAGAAGGGAACAGGCAGGGCCCGGCAGGGCTCCATAAGGGCTCCCCACTGGGTAGGTGGAGGTACGGTCTTTGGACCTCGTCCCCGCTCTTACGCCACCAAGCTGCCCAAAAAGGCGAGAAAGGCCGCTTTGAGGGCTGCCCTGAGTGCCAGGTTGAAGGACGGCGATATGGTGGTGGTGGACGAGCTGAGGCTTGAGGATCACAAGACCAAGAGCGCCAAGGCCATGCTTCAGTCTCTTGGACTTTGGGAGAAGAAGCTGTTGATAGTGGTTCCTCAGATAGACTTCTTCTTAGACAGAAGCACCAGCAACCTTCCCTTTGTGAAGGTTATTCCCGTTGAGGGTCTGAACGTTTACGACCTTCTCAATGCCGAGGTGGTGCTCTGTACCCAGTCAGCCATTGATAGGATAGAGGAGAGACTCTCATGAAGATGCGCAAAGATCCGTATCAGATCATCATACGCCCCATCATCACTGAGAAGAGTATGCTGGCAAAAGAGACCGCCAACACCGTCACCTTTGAGGTGCACCCCAAGGCCAACAAGTCAGAGATAAAGAAGGCGGTAGAGCAGCTCTTTGGGGTAAAGGTCCTCTCTGTGAACACCCTTAACGTGAAGGGCAAGACAAAGAGGTTTCGTTTTGTGAGGGGCAAGAAGAAAGACTGGAAGAAGGCCATGGTTAAACTGAAACCCGGTGAGACCATTGACCTGTTTGAGGGGGTGTAAGCCATGGGCGTGAGAAGATGTAAGCCAACCTCCCCTGGTCGTAGATTTATGTCCTTCTCGGACTTTGCCGAGATAACCAAGACCGAGCCCGAAAAGTCTCTGCTTAGGCCCCTGAAGAAGACAGGGGGGAGGAACAACAAGGGAAGAATAACCGTCAGATTCAGAGGTGGCGGTCACAAGAGAAGGTACCGCTTAATTGACTTTCGTCGCGACAAAGACAGCGTGCCTGCAAAGGTTGCAGCCATAGAGTACGATCCCAACAGGTCGGCGAGAATAGCCCTGCTTCACTACTTGGACGGAGAAAAGAGGTACATACTGGCCCCCGAGGGGCTCTCGGTGGGTGATACCGTTGTTTCAGGGCCCGAGGCTGAGGTTAAAGTGGGCAACGCCATGCCCCTTGATAAGATCCCTCTGGGTTCCTTCATCCACAACCTTGAGATAACCCCAGGTAAAGGCGGTCAGATGGTCCGCAGCGCAGGGACCTACGCCCAGCTCATGGCCAAAGAGGGTGGCATGGCCCACGTGAAGCTTCCCTCGGGAGAGATAAGGCTCTTTTCCGTTAAGTGTAAGGCCACCTTGGGTCAGGTGGGCAATGTGGATCACGAAAACATCGTGCTGGGTAAGGCTGGACGTAACAGGTGGCTTGGTAGAAACCCCCATGTGCGTGGTACAGCAATGAACCCTGTTGATCACCCCCACGGCGGTGGCGAGGGGCGCACCAAGGGTCGCCATCCTGTTACTCCTTGGGGAGTGCCCACCAAGGGTCATAAGACCCGTAAGAAGGGCAAGTACTCTGACAAGTTCATAGTTAGACGGCGTAAGTCCTAAGCGAGGGGAGGAAGACCGTGGCGAGATCCATAAAGAAAGGACCCTATGTTGATCCAAAACTTCGCAAGAAGGTTGAAGAGATGGATAAGCGGGGAGAGAAGAAGGTTATCAAGACCTGGTCCCGCAGATCAACCATTATTCCAGAGTTTGAGGGTCATACATTTGCGGTTCATAATGGTAGAAAGTTTGTTCCCGTCTATGTGACGGAGCAGATGATAGGGCACAAGCTGGGGGAGTTTGCTCCTACCCGTACATACAGGGGGCATGGGGCAGACAAAAAGGGGAAAAAAGGAAAGGTGCGTTAAGGAGGCAAAATGGCTACCACAGGTAAGAGAAGCCCAGGGGTGAGAGCTGTGGGGAGGTATCTCAGGGTGTCGCCCCGTAAGGCAAGGGTGATTGCCGATATGATAAGGGGCAAGGACGTGGAGGAGGCCATGAACATCCTCAGCTTTGTCCCCCGAAGGGCGTGCAAGGTGATTGAGAAGGTGCTCACCTCTGCAGTTGCCAATGCAGAGGCCAGCCCTGACATAGAGGATCCTGATGCACTCTACATCAGGGAGATCATGGTGGATGGAGGTCCTGTTCTGAAGCGCTACAGGCCCAGGGCCATGGGTCGTGCCACCATGATCAGGAAGAGAACGAGTCATATCACAATTATTCTTGACGAACGGCGTAGCGGGAGGTGATGGCTTGGGTCAGAAGGTTCATCCTATAGGGTTTCGCTTAGGCGTCATTAGAGATTGGGATTCTCGCTGGTTTGCCAGCAAGAGGGAGTATTCTAAGAACCTGCACGAGGATCTCAGGATAAGGAAGTATCTTAAAGAGCGTCTTTATCATGCTGGAATCTCAAGAATAGAGATAGAGCGTGCCACCAAAAAGATAAAGATAGACATCTACGCCGCTCGTCCAGGTATAGTTATTGGTAGAAAAGGGGCTGAGGTAGAGAAGATTAAGAAAGAGCTGGCATCTCTCACCGACAAGCAGGTGATTCTGAACATCATGGAGGTGTCCATCCCTGAGACCGATGCCCAGCTGGTGGCTGAGAACGTTGCCATGCAGCTTGAGAGGAGAGTAGCCTTTAGAAGGGCTATGAAGAGAGCGGTTAACACCGCTTTGAAGTTTGGGGCCCAGGGGGTGAAGATAAGCTGCGCCGGAAGGCTTGGCGGAGCAGAGATGGCAAGGCGTGAGTGGTATCGCCAGGGACGTGTTCCTCTTCACACCCTAAGGGCAGACATAGACTACGGTACCACAGAATCCCACACCAAGTACGGGGTAATTGGCGTCAAGGTGTGGATATTCAAAGGAGAGGTTGTCTCTTCTGACAGGGAGGAGAAGAAGACCGATGTTGGCTCCTAAAAAGGTTAAGTTTCGTAAACAACAGCGGGGCAGAATGAAGGGCATCGCCCGGGGTTCAGACATCTCTTTTGGAGAGTTTGGACTTCAGGCCTTGGAGCCCAC
>JALWSI010000134.1 GCA_027080315.1 bacterium
CTCCTCTCCCACCCCTTTGATGCCCACAAGCCGATCCATTGTGGCAGAGGCAAGTTCATCAAGAGAGCCAAAATGCTCAGCCAAGAGCTGGGCTGTGTACTCACCAACATTGGGGATTCCAATGGCGTAGACGAACCTGTGAAGGGGTACCTTCTTTGAGTTTTCAATGGCATCAACCAGATTCTTGGCAGACACCTCGGCAAATCCGGGCAAGGTGAGAAGCTCATCAACCGTGAGACTGAACACGTCTGCCAGCCCTTTCACCAGACCCTTTTCAACCAGCATCTTGGCCACTTTGCCTCCCAACCCTTCAATGTCAAAGGCCCTGCGGGAGGCGAGATGCTTAACCGACTGCACGAGAACAGCGGGACACGATGCGTTTACACAGCGGTGGTAAGCCCCCTCCTTTGCAACGGCAGCTCCACACACGGGGCATTGACTGGGAGGAGCAATGGGGCGCTCGTTTCCTGTGCGTCTCTCTTTGATCACCTTCACCACTGCAGGAATCACATCTCCTGCTCTCTGCACCAGCACCGTATCTCCCACCCTTACGTCCATGCGCTCTGCCTCTTCAAAGTTGTGCAGAGAGGCTCTACTCACAGTGACTCCCCCTATGGGAACAGGCTCCAATAGAGCAACGGGGGTTATGGTGCCTCTTCGCCCCACCTGGTAGATCACATCCAACACCTTGGTGGTCATCTGTCGTGGGGCAAACTTTGCCGCTATGGCCCAGCGAGGAGAGCGGCTGGTAGCACCTAAGCGCTCCCACAACTCCATCTGGTTCACCTTGATCACCATTCCATCAAGCTCGTAGGTGTGTTTGTCCCGCTCCTCCTCAAGCCTTCGGAACGCTTTAAGGCATTCCTCTATGCCTTGGCACAGGCTTCGGGGACTGGCCACCAGAAAGCCCCATTGCTCCAAGGTGTTCAGAACTTCCCAGTGGGTTGCGGGAAGAGATGGCTCCCACACTCCTATGCCCCATGCCACAAACTCTAAGGGTCGCTCAGCGGTTATCTTTGGATCAAGCTGTCTCAAAGAGCCTGCCGCTGCGTTTCTGGGATTGGCAAAGGGCCTGCCTCCCTCTTCAACTATGCGACGATTGAGCTCTTCAAACCGGTCTTTGGGCATAACCACCTCTCCCCTAACCTCCACAAGCCCAGGGGGGTTATCCGTCAGCAGTTGTAGAGGGAGGTTCTTGATGGTGCGCACGTTGGGGGTAACATCCTCACCTGTGACACCATCCCCCCTGGTTGAGGCAAGGTGAAACCTGCCGTCCCTGTAAACAACCTCACAGGAGAGTCCGTCCAGCTTGGGCTCCGCCACGTACTCAACAGATTCAAGGGGAGGCAACCCAAGTATGCGTTTCACCCTTTGGTCAAACTCCCTTATGGCCCCTTCGTTGTGGGCGTCTGTGAGGGATAGCATTGGACGCCGGTGTTCAACTGTTGAGAAGCCCTCTTTTGGAGGTGCCCCCACCCTCTGGGTAGGAGAGTGAGGCTCAATAAACTGGGGATACTCCTCTTCAAGATGTCTAAGCTCATCCATAAGGCGGTCATACTCGGCATCTGATATCACGGGATCATCAAGCACGTAGTAGCGGTAGTTGTGGTAGTTTATCTCTTTGCGCAGCTCCTCTATCCTTCTCTTCGCCTCTTCCTGGGTCACAGTCCAAACCTCCCTGTTAGCATAACCACGCCAAGGGCTATGAGCACCAGTCCGCTAACCGTCTGAACCGCTTTGGTGTACTTCTGAAAACCTCTAATGAGCACCACCGCCCTGTTGAAGAGAATGGCAGAGAGAAAGAAGGGCACCGCAAGACCAGCAGAGTAGGCCGCCAGAAGCACCATACCCTTGTGGGCCCCTGTCTGGGTGGAGGCATAGGCAAGAATTCCCGCCAAGATCGGCCCCACACAGGGGCTCCATCCAAAGGCAAAGACCACACCCAGAAGCAGAGAACCGGCAAGCCTCATCTTAACCTGAGGCATTGAGAGCTGATACACCCGTTGAGTGAAGGCGGGCTTAATAACCCCGCAAAGCACCACTCCCAGCAACACCACCAGAACACCAAGCACCCTAACGATGACATGGGCATATCTGTTGAGCCACCCTCCAATGAGAGATGCGCTGGCACCAAAAGCCACAAAGACCACAGAAAAACCCACCACAAATAGAAAGGTCTCAGACACCACCTTGGTAAGTGAGACCTCTCCTTTGTTCAAGGCATCTACAGAAAACCCTGTAACGTAAGAGAGATACACCGGAACCAGGGGAAGCACACAGGGAGACAAAAAGGATGCCATTCCAGCACCAAAGGCCACCGGTATGGATATGTTGATCTCCATTTAGATCTCTCCTCCTCTCGGTTCTTAAAGAATAAACCCCGTCCATCTTCATGTCCACAGACCCACAGGCTAAAGAAGCCCTTGCACAAACCCAATTTCTGAGTAAATTGCAATAGAAGCTGATAACTAAGGAGGGGCTTTTATGCTTAGAGGATCGTTCTTTGAGAAGGTGAAGCAAGAGCTGTTGGAAAGGCTAAAGGGTGAAGATAGGGACACCATAGAGAAGTTTATTGAAGGGCTATTAAAAAGCTCACCCCCCGATCTTCCAGAGCTTGCCACTGTGCAAGAGGTTGCCGAAATGGCAGATTCGCTGTTCTCGTTCTTCAAAGAGCGTTCTCCCAATGAGATAAAGGTTGAGGTGAAACCCGGCCCCAACGACACCACCATGGTGATGAGCTGTCTTGAGGATCAGGTCTTCATCATTGACACCATAACCCTCTACTTGAAAAAGAAAGGTTACCCTTACAGGTTTGTGCTTCATCCCATTCTCAATGCCATCAGAGAGAAGGAGGCTCTAAAAGGAATAGGAGAGGGCGGCACTCCTGAATCAATAAACCTAACCTTGGTAGAAAAACCTCTCTGCAGTGAAGATTGTGCCTCTCTGGCAAGCGAGATCAAGAAGCTGCTCACAATAACACGGGATGTAGTCTCAGACTTCACCCGCATGAAGCGGCTTATGAGAATAGCCATAAGCGACATTGAGTTCAGAGGAGAAGCCGGCTTTGTTCCCATGGAAGAGGTTGAAGAGATCGTAGCTCTTCTTGAGTGGACCCTTGACAACAAGTTTGTGTTCTTGGGCAGCATTGAGGCTGAGAAAAAGAAGAAGGGAATAAGCCTTAAGTGGGATAGCGGTCTTGGTGTATGTCGCAAGGAACACCAGGATTTTGCCTACAGCCTTGATTCTTCTGAGATTGAAGAGCTATTGCTTGATAGCGAAGATAGGCTCGCTGTTGCATCAAAGCTTGACGCAGAGTCCACCATACACAGAGCAGGCAAACTCGATTTATTAGCGGTTCAGATGGCCCCAGACGAAAAAGGTGCCACAAAAGGGTGGTACGTGTTTGTGGGGCTTCTCACTAAATCCGCTGTGCTTGAGAAGGGCACAGAGGTACCTTTAGTACGCAACAAGCTGAGAGAGGTGGCATCCAAACTCGAGCTTGCTCCTGGTAGCCATAGCTATCGTGAGGCTGTGGGGATCTTCAACACCATCCCCGTTGAGGCACTATTCCTCTACGATGTTGAGCATCTCACCAAGGTGTTTGAAGGAGTGCTGGGGCTTGGAAAGGAGTTTGAACCCAAGGTCTTTGCGGTAGAGGGAGGCAAGGGAATCCACTCCATACTGGTGGTGATCCCACAAGAGCGCTACAGCGCCACCTTAGAAGAGGAGATTGGTGATTTTCTGCGAGAGGCTTACGAGGCAACCTACATCTACAGCACCTTCTCCTCCATGGAAGGTGAAAAAGGCTTTATTCACTATTTCGTATCCACTCCCGCGGAAGATGTTAGCATTCCAGTAGAAGAGATAGAGGAGAAGGTTAAAGAGCTCTCAACAACCTGGGAGGACAGGCTGTATCGCATTATTCAACGGGAGATCGGCAACAAGAAGGCCGCTGAGCTGTACACAAGGTACAAAGGAACCTTCAACGAAGAGTACCGCTCCTTATTCTCTCCAGAGAAGGCCTATGAAGATCTCCAGATGATTGAGAGGCTTCTTGAGACAAAAGATCTTCAGGTGAATATCTCTGAAGATAAGGAAGGATTCTCTCACATCACCATCTTTAGCCCCCAGCCCTTAATTCTGAGCCAGACAGTGCCCATACTGGGCCATCTCTTCTTGAAGGTTCTGGACGAAATCTCAATAGAGCTTCTTATTCAAGGGGACCAGAAGATCTACCTGCACGCCTTCAGGGTGTTACAGGCCAGCGGAGAGCCTCTGCCTCAGGAGGTACCCTTAGCGGAAGCCCTCATTGCAGCCATAACCGGGGTGGTAGAAAGCGATCCTTTGAACCAGCTGGTTGTTAAGGCGGCTCTTCCCTGGGAGGTTGTGGATCTTTTGAGAACCTACAGAAACTACCTGAGGCAGATAGCCCCGGCCTACACCCGCACGTCCATCTACAACGCCTTCCTTGAGTACCCAGAGATAACCACCACCATCTGGGACTATTTTGACGCCAAGTTCAATCCCATTAGGGAAGAGAGCGTAGAAGAGAGAAAGAAGGGGTTATTGGAAGAGGTTAAGGATAACTTTTTAAAGCAACTGGACAAGGTTCAGGACCTCACCTCTGACAAGATATTCAGGCTCTTCTTCAACATGGTAGAGTCAACTTTGCGCACCAACTTTTACAAGAGCAGCCGTTCCCATCACTACATCTCCATAAAGATAGACTGCAGCAAGATACTGGAGATGCCCCTGCCCAGGCCCATGTATGAGATCTACGTCCACGAAGTGGGCATGGAGGGAGTTCACCTGAGGGGTGGCAAGGTTGCCCGTGGAGGTATCAGGTGGAGCGACAGGCCTGACGACTTCCGTACCGAGATCCTGGGCCTTATGAAGACCCAGATGGTGAAGAACGCTATCATCATTCCAACAGGTTCCAAGGGCGGCTTCGTTATCAAAGTCAGAGGGGCCTCTCGTGAAGAGACCAACAAGCTGGTAACCGAGAAGTACACTGTGCTTATGAGCGGCATGCTTGACATCACCGACAACGTGGTTGACGGAAAGCCGGTTCATCCCCAAGAGGTGGTGTGCTACGACGACTACGATCCCTATCTGGTGGTGGCTGCAGACAAGGGGACGGCCCATCTATCCGACACTGCAAACGCCATCTCCCAGTCTTACGGATTCTGGCTTGACGATGCCTTCGCGTCAGGAGGCTCTGCAGGGTACGACCATAAGAAGCTGGGCATCACCGCAAAGGGAGCCTGGGTCAACACCCGTCGCCACTTCATGGAGCTGGGCATTGACCCCAACAAAGACAACATCACCGTGGTTGGTATAGGAGACATGGGAGGCGACGTCTTTGGCAACGGAATGCTGCTTAGCCAGAGCATCAAGCTGGTTGGAGCCTTCAACCATATTCACATCTTCCTTGATCCCGATCCCGACCCACTAACCTCCTGGAAAGAGAGAGCGCGACTCTTCAAAGAGGGCAAGGGCTGGGATCACTACAACAAGGAGCTGATCAGCGAAGGTGGTGGAGTATTCTCTCGTCAGGCCAAATCGGTACCCATCTCGCCACAGATGCAGAAGGTTCTTGACACAACAAAGAGCGAGGCCAGCGGAGAAGAGGTGATCAGGATGCTCCTAAAGGCCCCTGTTGACCTCCTATGGAACGGCGGCATTGGCACCTATGTGAAGGCATCCTCAGAGACCCACCAGGATGTGGGGGATCACTCCAACGACAGCGTCAGGGTTGATGCAAAAGACCTGCGCTGCAGGGTTGTGGGAGAGGGAGGCAATCTTGGATTCACCCAAAGGGCCAGGGTTGAGTATGCCCTTCATGGAGGGGCCATCTACACAGACGCCCTTGACAACTCCGCCGGCGTTGACATGTCGGACCACGAGGTGAACCTCAAGATTCTCTTCCAGGGCATGTTGAAAAAGGGCACCATGTCTCGGGAGGAGCGCAACAAGCTACTTGAAGAGCTCACCCCAGAGGTTGTGGACCACGTTTTAAGGGACAACTACGAGCAGAGCCTCGCTGTCAGCCTTGATGCTATTCGTTCCAAAAAAGACATCTCTCCCTTCAGCACAACAATTGACCTTCTCATCAGAGAGAGTCTCTTTGACCCTGCCGAGACCGTTGTACCCACCCACAGCGAGAGGCAGGCCCGTAAAAACGCAAAAGAGGGACTCTTTAAGCCTGAGCTTGCCCTGCTTTTGGGCCACGTTAAGCGCTGGGTGAAGAGAGAGCTTGAAGGATGCGAGTTTATTGATGCCGAGTACCTAAACGATCTTCTGGCCTCTTACTTCCCCGTCTCCTTGAGAGAGCGGTTCAAAGAGGCGATAGAGCAACACCTGTTGCGCAGGGAGATCCTCATAACCCTCATAACCAACAGGGTGGTCAACCAGGCAGGTCAGTCCTTCTTCGCCTCCCTTCAGGCAGAGATGGGGACCTCTGTTGGAGAGGTGGCGGCAGCGTACATGGTCATGGATGGCATCCTTGAGGCGGACACCATCAGGGATAAGATAAACTCCTTGGACTTCAAGGTACCTGCCGAAGTCCAGTACAAGGCCCTGATAGCCCTGGATGATCTCGTAGGCGGGCTTGTTCGCTGGGCCCTTCTCTTCGGCGGCGACTGGATGCCCTTAAAAGAGGTGATCTCAAAGTACAACAAGCTGGTTTACATGCTGGTTGAAGAGCTGCCAAACATACTTACACCATCGGCTCTTGAGAGCTACCACGCCCAGAGGGCAGAGCTTGAAAAGCACGGCATCCCACAAAAGAGCGCCTCTCTCATCGCTGCAGGCAGATACGTGCTTAACTTCATGGATGTGATAACCTTAGCTGAGACCCTGAACACCTCTAAGGTGAAAGAGCTTGCAGTGATCTACACAGAGATGATGGAGAGGTTCCAGTTCTTCGTGGTGCAAGACGCCCTGAAAGAGGATCCCAAAGAGACCCTTTGGGATCACCAGGCATATACCCTGCTTGAGAAGGATCTCTGGAACATAAAGCGCACTTTGGCCTCTCAGCTGTATGAACACTACGAAAAGACAAATGACATAAACGCCATGTGGAAGGCCCATCGCCAGGCCAATCCTCTCCTCTACACCTATCTTGAAGAGGTGGCCAACAGCGTTAAGAGAAGACACGCCACGGGCCTTGCGGTTTGGAGCGTAGTGCTAAGACGTATTCAGGAGACTCTTCAGGGATAGTTTACAGATTGAAAAGAGCAAAAATTCTCCTCGCAGGGCCGCTGCTTTTGGTGGCGGCCCTGTTGCTTATGGCACCTTTCGGCTTAGCCGAAACGGTGGTAATACCAGAGCCCTCTGGGGGCAAGATGATGAAGCAGCAGGATTCACAGCCCCCTTCTGGGCAAAGCCAAGAGGAAGGCCCCACATCCCAAAAACCAGAAAAGGCCAAAGAGCCTGAGCCTCCCTGGCCCTACCGATTCTCGCGACCTTACAGGGTCTTTCTGGTCTTTGACAGGCCCAAAGAGGACAAGTGGGTGGTGGAGAGCCGTAAAGGCATAGAGAAGGCCTTAAAGAACTTCCCCGTGGTATTCAAAGACGCCTATCTTGTGGGAGACGACAACGCCACAAATGCCACTGCCAAAGAGATTCAAAGAACCATAAGGCAATGGCATCCTGCAGTTGTGATAGCCTCGGGAGAGGTGAGCGCCCAGAAGGTTGTAAAACCCCTGTTGGACACCCCCGCTGCCTTTGTGGTCTTTGGAATGCACAGCAATCCCAAGGACCTGGGATTCATCTTAGACAGTCCGCAGCATCCAGGACGCAACGTCACTGGGGTGTTGCCGGCATCTCCCTTAATCAGGGCTATGAGGCTTGCAAAAGAGATCTGCCCCAAGATTGAGCGAGGGGTCTTCCTGACAGACACCCCTGCTGAATCCCGGGTGGTGCTCAAAGACCTGCAAAGGGAGTTTCTGCCTTTCAAGATAGAGTCTATCCAGATCGCCGAGACCCAGGAGAGGTGGCTTAAAATAATGAAGGGGCTGAGGTTCTCTGTTGATGCGGTGATCATCTCAGATGTCTCTCACCTGACAACGGACTCCGGAGACACCGTAAACACCGAGAAGCTGGTGAAGAAGGCCATTGCCCACAGTCCCCTCATTGGCATAGCCCTTTCAAAGGAACTGGTGAGATACGGGATTCTCGCGGGGGTAGAGGTAACCCCCTATCTCTACGGAGAAGAGGCGGGCAAGAAGGCAAGAGAGGTGCTCAACGGGGTGGCGGTGGGCGAGGTCTCCTTCTCGGCTCCCCCTGAGCCCTCTGTCTTCGTTAACCTTTCCCGAGCGAGGCAGCTGGGGCTTGAGATTCCTCCATCGGTGCTCATGGAGGCAGACTACATATACCCTTAGGCAGCAGTGAGGAGGACACCATGAAAAGAGTAGGGGTGATTGGAACAGGAAACATGGGTGGAGCCCTGCTCCAAAGGGCAGCCCAGATCGGCAAAATGAAAGGCTGGAGCTTCACGGCCTACGACATAGAGAAGGAAAGGCTTCAAGAGGTGTGCCAGAGCTGCGGAGCCACACCCGCTCAAAGCAACAGGGCTCTTGTAGAAGCATGCGACACTATTGTGCTGGCGGTGAAACCCCAGGTGTACAAGGATGTTATGAAAGAGGTGGCAGAGGAATTGAAAGATAAGACCCTCATCTCCGTGATGGCAGGGGTATCTCTCTCCAGCCTAAAAGAAACAGGGGGCGGCTCATGCAGACTGGCGAGAATAATGCCCAATCTGCCGGCCTTGATTGGCCAGGGTGCCCTTGCCTGTGCCTGGGGCGAGGGATGGTCAGAGGAAGAGAAGTCTGAGGTGCTTGAGATGCTCAGCGCCATGGGCACTGTGGTGGAGCTGCCTGAGAGCCTCATGGACGCAGTAACAGGGCTCTCTGGAAGCGGTCCTGCCTATCTCTTTCTCTTTGTTGAGGCCCTCTCTGACGCCGGAGTAAGGGCGGGCATTCCCCGGGATACTGCATACAAGCTGGCCCTTCAAACGGTAATTGGCAGCGCCCAGTTCTTGAAAGAGAAGGGGCTTCATCCTGCCCTGGCCAAAGAGATGGTGACCTCCCCTGGGGGAACAACCATAGCTGGCCTGCATGTTATGGAGAGTTACGGCCTTAAAGGCATAATCATGGATGCCGTGGTGGCCGCCACTGAACGTTCAAGAGAGTTAGGGGGCTGATGCCAAGGGACCTGAACGTAATAGACCCTGAAGCAGACTGCGACATCTCGCGGTTCATGCTCATAGCCTTAGAGGAAGCCACCCAGGCCATGGTTGAAAGAGAGGTGCCTGTGGGGGCAGTGCTGGTGAAAGAGGGCGAGGTGCTGGCCAGGGACCACAACCGCAAAGAGCAGCTTCAGGACCCCACTGCCCACGCGGAGATGCTGGTGATGCGGGCAGCGGCAGAGACCCTTTGCTCTTGGCGTTTAGAGGGCTGCGAGCTTTACGTAACCCTGGAGCCCTGTGCCATGTGCGCAGGAGCCATGGTGCAGGCACGCCTTGGCAGGCTCATCTTTGGTGCCTGCGATCCCAAGGCCGGAGCAGTAGTATCGCTCTACAACCTATTGGACGACAATAGGCTGAACCACCGTGTTCCTTGGGTAAAGGGGGTTATGGAGCGGGAGTGTGGCGAGATACTGAGGGAGTTCTTCTCTCAATTGCGGAACCATCAGCCTTAGGGTATAGCTTGCCCCGGAGGAGTGGCCGAGTGGACGAAGGCGGGTGACTCGAAATCACCTGTACCCTATGGGTACCGGGGGTTCGAATCCCTCCTCCTCCGCCATTTTAAGTCTGTTGGAGATTGATTGATGAGAGTGGTCTTTGTGGGCACCTCGCCCTTTGGAATACCCACCCTGCGGAGGCTGAAGGAGGCAGGGGTTGAGATACCTTTAGTTGTCACCCAGCCCGACCGACCCAAAGGCAGGGGCAGAAAGCTGGCTCCAACCCCTGTGAAGGAGGCGGCGACAGAGCTTGGTCTGCCGATTATTCAGCCTGAACGTATTGGAGATGCCAAGGAGCAGATAGCCGCCGAGAAGCCCCATATTCTGCTTGTGGTCTCCTACGGCCAGATACTGCCTCAAGAGGTGCTTGAGATACCCTCAATTGGGCCTCTGAACATTCATCCATCCCTCCTGCCAAGGTATAGGGGAGCGGCACCCTTGCAGCGGGTGCTCATGAACGGTGAAACCGAGACGGGAATCTCACTAACCTGGATGGTGAAAGAGCTTGATGCAGGACCCGTATTTGCAGCAAAGCGCTGCGCCATTGATCCCAACGAGACCTACGGCGAACTGCACGACCGTTTGGCCAAAGAGAGCGCAGAGTTTCTCATTGAGCATCTCCCGCAACTTGCGGAGTTAACAGAACCGATCGGTGAACCCCAGAACCCCGCAGATGCCACCTATGCCCCTTCCATCAAGAAGGAGGAGACAAAGATAGACTGGTCTTTACCTGCCCAGAAGGTGCACAACCTGGTGAGGGGCATCTCTCCAGCCCCAGGGGCCTCAACAACTCGCAAGGGCAAGCAGCTTAAAATCTTGAGAACCGAGCTAACCGATGCAAACGGCGAGCCGGGAGAGGTGGTTACTGCAAACCCCAAGACCGGAGAGCTTGTGGTGGCCTGTGGCGAGGGGGGGGTCAAAATCCTTGAGCTTCAACCCCAGGGGAAGAGGGTGATGAAGGCAAAGGAGTTTCTGCAGGGCTACCAACCCAGGGGAGGGGAGAGGTGGTATGATAACAAAAATTGACCGTTTTCACAAGAATACCTTCTAAAGTTATGATGTTAGTTTTTTAGTCAACTCGATGATTAGTTCTCTGGTTGCTAGTGAAGGATCCTTCGCTTGTATGTATTCTATATCAGAAAACCCATCCCCTCGTTTTCTATTCAGCGCTGGTTCAACAGTCTCAATAAGAATAGCCTCTGCTGTTTGTAGAAATAAACTTTCATCAATATTAATAGCAACTTTCTCTAACTTGCCTTCTTCGGTAACACTTAGAAGACCAAACCACGAGAACCGATCCCAACGTCCCCGCAGCCTGTCTTGAGTGTGTTCATATAACCTCTTTCCCAGAGGTCTATCCGTAGCCCTACCAACATATACGACCTCTCTTCCGTCGTGTAACAAATATATCCCAATTTGGCCATAAAAGTCGACTGTTTCTGCACCAATACTTTGCTGACCCAAAAGTTTAGGTTGGGGTTTCCAGTCTACGAGAGAGCGATCCCAATACATGCCAAAAGCTTTAACAACTGATATTTCGTCATCTCTTAGCTTTTCTTCAACTTTTTTCTTATCTGCAACATCTCCAGCGTCGGGTTCTTCAAATTCTCTTAACCCATATCTTCCACGTTCAACCCGAATAAAAGGAGACTTTGCTCCCTCTCTACGTATTGATGTAGTAATACGAGAGTTTACAGTATTTTTGGGAGTAGCACCCACTTTTTTCCTGAGTCCTAGCGTAACAATACGCTCAGCGATTTCTCCACAGGTCATCGGTTCCCCTGCTTCTCGGAGGACCTTTTCAATAGCTTTTCTCCAAGATGTTTCACTCATCACATCACCCTACTATTTAGCCTCTAATCCTTATTTCATCTATGTTTTCCTTAATATTATTTACTATTTGTTGTCAATGGAAAGTTGCGGTAACGAAAGAAAAAGCCAAATGAGTAACACCTTACCTCTTCGTGCCTAACCCAACTGTCAATTAACAATTCCAAAAAAGGGGCGGGGTTTTAACCCCACCCCTTTTGCTCATCCATGCACTCTATTCCGTGATCTCAATCTCCTTAAAGCTCTTACCAGCCTGGGTCTTGGCAACAGCCATGGTTCCACCAAGCAGAATAGTCTTTCTCTCACGCTCAGAGAGGTTGTAGGTGAGAGGAATATCAATTCCCTTGGTCTCGTTACGCATTATGATCTCGCCCCTGTCCTCAATCAGGGCCTTGCGCACATCCTTGATCACCAGCTTGTCGCCTTGGTCAATCTTATCGTAGTCGTCAGGGTTCTTGTAGTAGAGGGGCAGAATACCAAAGTTCACCAGGTTTGCCCTGTGGATACGCTCAATGGTCTTTGCCACAACCGCCTTAACCCCGAGGTACATGGGACAAAGAGCAGCGTGCTCACGGGAAGATCCCTGACCGTAAGAGTCACCGGCAACGATGATGTTGTGAATCCCCTTCTCTTTGTTCTCAAGGGCCCGGGAGGGGAAGGTGGGATCTGTGGTCTCAAAGACGAACTCTGCGTATTTGGGAACATTTGAGCGGTATTTCAGACGCTGACCAGCAGGCATGATGTGATCTGTGGTGATCTTGTCTCCCACCTTTATGGTGGCCTCTCCCACTATGTCCTTGGGCAAGGGCTCGCCACCAGGAGGATCCTTGATGTTGGGGCCTTTGTAGATCTCAACAGAGTCGGGATCCTCAGCAGGAGGAATCACCAAGCCGTCGTCAATTAGGAACTTGTCAGGAACCTGGATGTCGGGATACTGGACCCCAAATCTCTCAGGCAGATCCCTGGGATCCATGAACTCTCCAGCCAGTGCGCAGGCTGCCGCTGTCTCGGGGCTCACAAGGTAGATACCGGCGGTTACGGTGCCGGAACGACCGTAGAAGTTCCTGTTGTTGGTTCTCACGCTAACCGCATTGTTGCGTGGTGCCTGGCCTGCTCCGATGCAGAAGCCACAGGCGTTCTCCATCAGCCTGATACCGGCATGCAACAGGGCGTCAAGGCCCCCTTCCTGGGTGATCATACGTAGCACCTGCTTGGAGCCTGGGGCCACAATCATGTCAAGATCAGGATGAACCCTTCTGCCTTCCAAGATCTTGGCAACGGTCATAAGGTCTTTGTACGAGGAGTTGGTGCAAGATCCCACGCAGACCTGGTCAACCTTTAGTCCCGCCAGCTCCCTAACAGTTGTCACATTATCGGGGCTGTGGGGCTGGGCCACCATGGGCTCGAGCTCAGAGAGGTTGATCTCAATCACCTTGTCGTACTCGGCATCGGGATCAGCCTTGATCTCTACCCACTGATCTCCTCTGCCCTGGGCCTCCAAGAAGGCCTTGGTGGTCTCGTCAGAGGGGAAGACAGAGGTGGTAACTCCCAGCTCTGCTCCCATGTTGGTAATGGTGGCGCGCTCGGGCACCGAAAGGGTCTTCACCCCGGGACCAAAGTACTCAGCTATCCAACCCACATTGCCCTTGGTGGTGAGTATAGAGAGCACCTTCAAGATCACGTCCTTTGCAGAGACAAAGGGCTGCAACTTGCCGGTCAGTTTGATTCCAACAACCTTGGGTGCTGGAAGATAGAAGGGCATTCCTGCCATAGCCGCCGCCACATCAAGTCCACCCGCACCGATGGCGATCATGCCGATACCACCGCCGGTGGGAGTGTGAGAGTCAGACCCCAAAAGGGTCTTTCCTGGGCGACCAAAGCGCTCAATGTGAACCTGATGGCAGATACCGTTTCCTGCTTTGGAGAGATAGAGACCGTACTTTGCAGCAAAGGTCTGAAGATAGCGGTGGTCATCTGCGTCTTCAAAACCCATCTGAATGGTCTTGTGATCAATGTAGCTCAACGAGATCTCTGTTTTAACTCTATCCACGCCCATCTGCTCAAACTGCAGATCGGCCATGGTTCCCGTGGCGTCTTGGGTGAGGGTCTGGTCTATCTTAATGGCTATCTCTTGCCCTGGTACCAGCTCCCCCTCAACCAGATGGTCCTTCAGAATCTTCTGGACGACATTCAAACCCATGGTTCTTCCTCCTTGCGGGGTGATATTCCTCTCTGGGCGGGCTATATACCCAAAAGGGGTTGGCGTTGTCAAAAGTCATAGAAATAAGGAGCTTTTTAGCACATGAACCGTCGTTCTGTTTTTGAAGGAAAGAGGCTAAAGATCCTTGAGGCACACGATGACAACTTAAAAGATAACCCTAAAAACAGGGGAGAGATCCATATTCTTCGCGGTGCCTTTGGTTCAGGAGAGCACGAGACCACAGTCATGTGCCTAAAGCTGCTTGAGGAGTACAATCTACAAGGATTAAACGCCTTGGACCTTGGCACGGGAACGGGAATACTGGCCGTAGCCGCCCTGCGTTTGGGATGCGCAAAGGTGATGGCTGTTGACCCCTCCCCTGAAGCCATAGAGACCTGCAAGCGCAACGCCAGGCTGAACGGGGTTGAAGACAAAATAACCACCATTTTAGGAACTTTGGATCAGGTAGAAAACAGCTCACGGTTTGATCTCATCATGGCAAACCTCTATGGTCATCTTCTTGAGGAGGTGGTAGCTCCTTTATGCTCCATGTTGAATCCCAGAGGAATCATGGTGCTCTCTGGCATGCTCTATGGAGAAGACTTCTCAATACGCCGAGAGGCGGAACGGTGCGGGGTTCTGGTAGATAAGCGTTTGGGAGGCGAAGAGTACTTGGGTCTAAGCCTGACAAAGAGAATGTAAGCCCATCCTTGCAACGAACGCAGGGGTCTGGTAAAAGGGCGTTTGGATTTCAGATGCATAAAGGAGGGTACAAAATGAAAAGATTAGCGTTGGTGTATGGAGTGCTTTTTCTGTTAGCCGGCTCAGCATCGGCATGGGCAGGGGTGATTCAGACCCAACCTGCAACAGCAGGTCCTTTTGAGGCAGACATCATCAAAGCATCAGTGAGAGACAACGTGCTCACCATTCAGGTGGCTTTCAGGTGCCAGGGGCCCTCTTCAAATCCCATAAGCTTCAAATTTGGAGACGTCTATCTCACAGATCTTAAAAACAAGAAGAAGTATTACCCCTTGAAAGACTCCTCCGGCCGCTATCTTGCAGGCCCCGCTGCAGACTGGCTTGAGGGAGGAACCTACAGCGCTTGGATGAAGCCTGGGGACAGATTCATATTCTGGATCAAGTTTCCTGCTCCTCCCGCCGACGTTGAGAAGATTGACGTAATGGTTCCGGGATTTCTGCCCTTTGAGGACGTTCCCATAAAGCGCTAAACAACGGACCCACCATGAAAACAAAGCTTTTATCTGCCGCCTTGGTGGTGGCAATACTCGTTTTTTACTCCCATGTAGGGATGGGCGAACAGGTCTATTCTGGACCAGACGATCCCAAAGCCATAGCCGCCGCCAAAGAGGCCGTTGCAAAAGGACGTTACTACATTGCCTCCATCTCAGAATGGCCTCCATCCTCTTTAACCTACTTTCAAGCAGGGATTGTTGGAATTCCAGATGCAGGAATAGCAGGTATAGGCGCCGGTTTTAAGGGAGAGGTTGGAGGCATAGAGGGCATCCTCAAGGATCTCAAGGCCAAAAAGGTTGGGCAGAAGGTGCAGATCTCCCTTTCAGGGGATGTGCTATTTGACTTTGACAAGTGGAACATCCGACCAGAGGCTGAGAAGACCTTAATCAAAGTTGCAAAGGCCATCAAAGGCATGAAAGTTAAACATGTTCTCATTGAAGGACACACCGACTCAAAGGGCTCAGAGCAGTACAACCTGCGTCTCTCTCGGCTAAGGGCCGATTCGGTTAAGGCCTGGCTGGTTCAGAATGGCGGGGTGCCAGAATACCTTATTGAGACCAAGGGGTACGGAGAATCCCGGCCTGTGGCCCCAAACACCAATCCTGACGGCTCAGACAACCCCCAGGGACGCGCCAAGAACAGAAGGGTTGAGATTTATCTCACGGTTGAACAATAAGCGGGTAGGAGAGTATCAATTATGCTCCACTCCTACTTCAACAGCACCGGCGTGTCCGTCAAGGCAATCTCCTGCCCCGGGGTAACAGTCCCCCAAGAGAAATTGCCAGCATCATCGGGCACCACAAAGACCATCTGGGTTATTCCCGAAGGCACGGTGAAGCTGCCACTGCCCCAGGCCACGTACTTCTCTGCTCCACTTTTGGTCTCAATGCGGTAGATGTTGCTGCCTCCCACGCTGGTGCTTATGGCCTCAACCTTGGTGAAGGGTACCAATTCGCTTGTGAGTAGGCGAAAACTGTAGAGAGCAGGCTTGGGGCTACCGTCGGCCTCACGCAGGCCGTATTCGCGCCAGATGTTCTCAGGCTGATCCTCTGAGCCTATGTAGGTGTGCCAGATGGCCAGCTGATCCCCTGCACCCCAGGCGGCCACAAGGCGGCGAAACACATCTGCTGCCTGGGTCTGGGGGCTGTTGGGGTAATTGGTGCGCAGGGTGAGGGTTGGGCTTGAGGTTGATCCAGTCTCTGTTATCCACACGGGCTTATCTTCAAGTCCGTGGGCTTTCAGAAAGGCCTCCAGCTCCGCCCTCTGCTTCACGTAATTCTGCCATGGTCCGTAGTAGTGGTAGTTCACAACATCAAACCAGTCGCTTCCACCACCCTCTAACACCCCGGCAAACCAGGTGTTGATGGAGTAATCGCTAAGCCCCATGATGCCCGGCATCACAATCACCGCATTGGGATCGTGTTCCCGGATGTACTGGGCCGCCTGAGCCAAGAAGCGCCCCTGCTCCTGGGGAGAGAAGCCTTCTGCAGGCAGACACTGGGGCAGGGTGTCAACCTCCCGGTCGTTGGCAGGATCAGCAGCCCTCCAGTGCTCCATCTCGTTGCCGATCTCCCAGTACTTCACGTAGGGACCGTAGCGCTCAATCACGTGGTCAAGGTAGTCTTTGGCTTCGGGGCCCAGGGTTTTCTGGAATTGGGAGGAATCGGTACACCAAGGCGGTGTGCCCGAGGTGTAGGAGTAGTCAAACACCGTTGCAATGAAGGGAACCGGGGAGTTAAATATTATGCTGTCTGTAATATCAAACTTCCAGTGGTCGTCTTTGGGCTCAATGTTGGCCCAGGTGAGTTCCGCTTTCACTAAGTGTCGATACACCTGCACCCCAGAGTCTGAAAAGTCCTGAAAGATTGAGTCAGGGCTGAAGGGATCGGTGCCTTTGAAGTAGAAGCGGATGAAGTTCAATCCCACCTGAAAGGGGGCGCTCTCCTCTCCCTGGTCGGGTGTGGACCCCTGGGACTCTATGAAGACCGGGGTGTCAGAGAGACTGATGGTCAACCGGCCACCATTGCCCCTCATGGTCTGTTCATTCCCAGAGGCATCTGTCACCTTAACGGTCTGGTAGGGTATGGGCAGACTCACGGGTACAGGGTCGGCCTGGGCCGAGTCGTATGGATCAAGCCTGGGATCCCTGTGCCAGGCCACGAAGATTGAGGAATCGCTCCCCTTCTTCACCTCAAAGAGGTGTATGCTCTGGTCTCCCACATCCATCTGCTGCACATCGGTGACGCCATCCATCTTTGAGACCAGCCTCTTGTAGCAGGCGTATCCCGGCAGCTCCTCCATGGCAGGGGTTCTCAGCCTCATCTGCCCAAAGATGAAGTCCTTGCCCGGGGACTTCAGGTTCCACCACCAGGTGGCCTGCACTCCAGATGCCAGCATAACCAGGTTGCGCTGCACAATGTCGTGGCAGTGGATAACCTCTAAGAAGTTGTTCTCCTCTTCGCTGCCCACATTGAAGAAGGGCCGCAGCTTGGGGGAGATCTCGTCCCGATGTTCGCTAACCCAGTTACGCACGCAACGATCTCTCTCGGCCATGTCGTTGCTGGATCCACATATGGTCTCAAGCCTGCTTAACAGCTCACTAAAGAGGTAATTGTTACCATCGTGCATGGTGCGGGGATCCGGCCCCCCCTGCTCGGTAGAGAAGACGGGCTTTTCGTAGCCGTTCTTCCTCATGCCTTCACGGAACCACTTCACCCGATGGGGTATGGTGAGATACTCCTCGTAGAGCCTAAGGTCCAGGGCGTCGTAGTAGTCCTCCATGTGCTCCAGCACATACTCAAAGAACTGGTCAGAGTAAGGCTCTCCCATGCCGTTGAGCTTAAAGTTGCCGTTCTGGTTCACCCCGATCACCGTGACCTCTGGCAGCACCGACTTCACCGCAGAGTAGAAGATCCGCTGGATCTCAACGTACTCCTGGGGCTTGTCTGCGGGAAAGTGCAACCCAGAGGCGGGCTCCGTGTCCCTCTGGAAGTACCTGACACCCCCGTGGGCCCTCTCCTTCACCCGCTCTGCCACCCTGGTCACAAACTCCCTGTAGTACTCCTCACAGCTCTTCTCGCACGATGCCGCATCGTTGGGGCACTGACGCAGGGTTGCCCCCTTGTGGGAGCTCTCCCTCTCCTGATTGGTGCACCAGCCGTCGGTGAAGAGGTTCACCAACGCCTCGTCGTCTGGTCCAAGCTGATCCAGGTACTGGTCTAACCGCTCAAAGTCGTACTGGTCAGGCTCGGGTTCAAGTATGCTCCAGTAGAAGGAGACCTTAGTGCGATGCAGCCCAAGGTCGTGAATGTAATACATGAAGTGATCCTGGTTGTCAGAGCCCTCCCCAAAGGCGACGCCCAGGGGCATATCCCCAACAAAGGGGCCGGAGTTGGCCCGGTAGAGGGTGGAATCAGCTGCCAGGGCCGCCACGAAATCGTCAAACCGGCTAAGGGGTCCAAAGAGATTGAAGAGCATGTCTGCCACCCCCTGCGGCTCGTTAGGAGAGCCGTAGCACTGGGCAAACCAGCTCCAGAAGAAGTCCGCTTTCAGCTCAAACCCCACCACCACTGCATCTGGTGAGATGGTTATGCTCCTTGATGTATCGGAGAATGAGAGGGGCTTAACGATGCTATTCTCCATCTCCCCTGTGACCACGGCTTTCAGGTTAATGGTGGTATTGCCCGTGATCTCGGGGTCCCTGTCTATGTACCCCGCCTCGGTGGTGAATATCCCTGTGCTCACAGGGGGAATGCCATCGGCAAAGGAGTCTCCAAGCACGGCGTAGAAGGTGATGAACCCTTCCCGGCTGTCGGTGGTGAGGCCCATGAGGTCGGCAATGTCCATGATCATCACCAGAGGGCCAATGGAGAGATCGTCCGTCCTTGAGGACACAAAGAGGTAGGCCTTCTGATCCTGGGGAACCATTCCCGTGTAGTTGCCAAGCCAGTCCACCACCGCTGCGTCAAACCGGGCATTCACCGACTGCTGGGACCAGCACGGTTGAACAAGACCCACAGCCAGAGACAGAATTGCCAACAGCAACAGGGCTCTCTTCATCACATCCCCTCCTTGAAAGACATAAATCTAACACCCTTTTTAGCATCTTTGACCCCGCCTCTCAACGCTGTTGTGCTAAGAGGTTTCTTGGGGATACTTAGTGGGGAAAACCGATGCGCAGGGAGAATCGTTGAGAGAACCAGACCCCTTTGAGATGCTAAGACCGCACCTGCTGAAGCTGCAGCGTCCAGGCAGGTACATTGGCCACGAGATGAACGCCCTCTACATTCCGTGGAAGACCGCCACGGTGAGGGTTGCCCTGCTGTTCCCCGACGCCTACGAGCTGGGAATGTCAAACTTAGGCTTCCAGATTCTCTACCACATCCTGGGAAACATACCCGGGGTTCTGATTGACAGGGCCTACCTGCCCTGGCCCGATGCCCAGGATCTCATGGAAAAAGAGGGAATACCCCTCTTCGCCCACGAGAGCAGGCGTCCTTTGAAGGATTTTGACCTCGTGGGCATAACCCTGCAGGCGGAGATAGCTGCTACAAACATCCTCCAATCCCTCCACCTGGCCCAGATTCCTCTCCGTGCCCGGGACCGAGGGAATCAACACCCCATAGTCTTAGGTGGTGGTCCCTGTGTGCTCAACCCTGCTCCCATTGGCCCCTTCTTTGACGCCCTCTTCATGGGAGAGGCTGACGAAGCCATGGTGGAGATAGCAGAGGTGCTGAGGGAAACCAGGGACAAAGGACGGGAGAGAATCCTTGAGGAGCTTGACAGAATTGAGGGGATCTTTCTCCCAGCCAATCCTAAGCCAGTGAAGAGAAGGCTGGTAAGCCTCCACAAAACCCCTCATCCCACGAAGCTTCTGGTTTCCCACACCGAGGTGGCTCATCAGAGAATACCCGTTGAGATAATGCGGGGATGCGACAGGGGGTGCAGGTTCTGCCACGCAGGATTCACCACCAGACCCCTCAGGGAACGCTCTGCCAAAGAGATTTGCAACATCGCCTTTGAAGCGGTTGAGGCCACAGGCCACGACACCATATCCCTTCTCTCACTCTCCACCTCGGACCACTCACAGATCGTAACAGCCGTGGAGGGGCTGCTGCCCATATTGCAAAAGAGGCGGGTCACCCTCTCCATGCCCTCCCTCCGGGCAGGCTCACTCACCCCAAGGCTGATCAAGGCCATGGAGGGATTGAGGAGATCGGGGTTCACCATAGCCCCGGAGGCCGGCAGCGAGAGGCTGCGCCGGGTGATCAACAAGGGGATCTCCCACCACGAGGTGGTGGAGACTGCAAGGCTGGCCTTTGAGAACGGCTGGGAGCTGGTGAAGCTCTACTTCATGATGGGACTGCCAACGGAGACTGAAGAGGACCTGAGGGAGATGGGTCGCCTCGCCAGAGAGGTGCTCTCCCTTGCCAAGAAGCACGCCAAACGGCGGGGCAAGGTGCACGTT
>JALWSI010000135.1 GCA_027080315.1 bacterium
AACCCCTAACACTTGAGCAGGATAGCATTCCCTTGAAAGGACACTCCATTGAGTGTCGTATCTACGCAGAGGATCCAGACAAGAACTTCATGCCCTCTCCAGGAAAGCTCACCAAATGGGTTGTGCCCCAGGTGGAGAACACCAGAATAGACGGAGGGGTGAGAGAAGGAGACACCGTAACCCCCTACTACGATCCTCTTCTCGCCAAGTTCGTGAGCTGGGGAGAGACAAGGGATAAGGCCATTGAGACCATGCTTGAGCTCTTAAAGGGCACCCAGGTGGAAGGAATAAAGACCAACATCTCCTTCCACATCAAAGCGTTGGAGAGTCCCCTTTTCAGAAGCGGGGATATCCATACAGGATTCATCAATCTCATTTAAGCTAAAGGAGGATAGAAAGATGGCAGAGCTTATCAGTTCTATGGCTGGGGTTGTTGCAGAGGTTAAGGTGAACGTGGGCGACACCATTGAGAAAGGGGACGAAGTCCTCACAGTGGAGTCCATGAAGATGATGATCCCCTTTGAGGCAGAAATCGGCGGGGTTGTTAAAGAGATCAAGGTTGACGTTGGTGACTTCATAAACGAAGGCGACGTGGTTGCCATCTTAGAGTGATCTCAGACACTCATGGGCGACGAGAGACTGGTGGTCAAGACTCAGCGGGGATTTGTTACCCTGCTGAGCCTTAGCAGGCCAAAACAGCACAACGCCTTAAGCAAGGCCCTCTTAACAGCCCTGGGAGAAGCAATAGAGGAGTGCTGGCACGACACCTCTGTTCGGGTGGTTATGATCACAGGAGAAGGGCCCTCATTCTGTGCCGGAGCAGACCTCAAAGAGCGCGCCCAGATGCCGGAAGAGGAGGTTGCCCGGTTTGTCTCAAAGATTCGCAGCACCTTTGGAATGCTGCAGGAGATGCCAAAACCCGTAATTGCCCTCATAAACGGCGGCGCCTTTGGAGGCGGCCTTGAGATGGCCTTGGCCTGTGACATCCGCATAGCAGCAGAGGGTGCCATTATGGGGCTCACCGAGACCAGCCTGGGCATCATTCCAGGGGCTGGTGGCACTCAAAGGCTGCCCCGGGTGGTTGGAGTGGCAAAGGCCAAAGAGCTCATCTTCACCGCCCGCCGGGTTGATGCCCGTGAGGCCTATGCCCTGGGCATGGTGAACCTTGTGGTGCCCAAAGACCGTCTTTTAGGTGCAGGATGGGAGATGGCAGAAAGGATAGCCAAGAACGGCCCCATTGCCGTTGCCATGGCTAAGGAGGCCATCAACCGTGGATCAGAGGTGGATATAGCCACTGGCTTGGCCATTGAGGCACGGTGCTACGACGTCATTGTGCCCACTGAAGATCGGATTGAAGGACTAACCGCCTTCAAGGAGAAGAGAGAGCCCCGCTACAAGGGCAGGTGAGGCTAAATTTAAGGAGGTGAGATAGATGGCAACAAAGGGAGAGGAGCTTGCCGCCGTAAGGGAACGCATTCTCCAGATGGGCCCTGAGCGGCACAAGAAAAGGGTGAAAGAGGATTACGGCAAGCTGTTGTGCCGTGAGCGGTTGGAGATTCTGCTGGACGAAGGTAGTATCGTAGAAGACGGTCTCATGGCCAACTGCTTAGATGAAGAGCTGGCAGCAGACGGCGTGGTGACCGTGCTTGGCCGCATAAACGGCCGCGAAGTTGCGGTTATGGCCAATGACTTCAGCGTTAAGGCAGGCTCCTGGGGAGCCCGAACAGTTGAGAAGATCATCCGCATACAAGAGACCGCCATGCGTCTTCACATCCCCATGATCTATCTGGTTGATTCAGCGGGTCTTCGCATCACAGACCAGCTCTTCTGCTTCCCAGGCCGCAGGCACGCAGGACGCATATTCCACCTACAGGCCCTAATGTCAGGAATGATTCCACAGATCTGCGTGCTCTCAGGACCCTCTGCCGCTGGAGGCGCCTACATTCCCACCTTCTGCGATGTGATAATCGCCGTTGATAAGCTGGGTGCAATGTACCTTGGCTCTCCGAGAATGGCAGAGGTCACCATAGGTGAAAAGGTGACCCTTGAAGAGATGGGTGGGGCAAAGATGCACTGTGCCGTGAGCGGGGTGGCAGACGTCTTCGCCAAGACAGAAGAAGAGGCCCTGCAGGCGGTGAAGGACTACCTCTCTTACTTCCCCCCCAACTACACTGAAGATCCCCCTGTTTACGAACCCAAAGAGCCAGAGAAGTCCCTGGAAGATATAGAGAAGATAGTACCCCCCAACCAGAACCAGCCCTTTGACATGTACGAGCTTATCTGGCGTATCATTGACCAGGGAAGCTGGTTTGAGATGAAGAAGCTCTGGGCGCAAGAGATCATCACCGGCTTCTGCCGCATCAATGGCCAGCCTGTGGGCATAATAGCCAACCAGCCCAAGATTAAAGGCGGGGTGCTATTCGTTGACTCTGCCGACAAGGCCTGCAGGTTCATAAGGCTGTGCGATGCCTTCAACATCCCGCTGCTCTACCTTATGGACGTGCCTGGCTTCATGATTGGATCCGCTGTGGAGAAGGCGGGGATTCTGCGACATGGATGTAAGATGCTCTATGCGGTTTCTGAGGCCACGGTGCCCAAGATCTCTGTGATCGTGCGCAAGGCTTACGGGGCAGGGCTCTACGCCATGTGCGGCCCCTCCCACGAGCCCGATGCCTGTATCGCATTTCCTGGCGCCATGGTGGCGGTGATGGGTCCCGAGGCAGCAGTGAACGCGGTTTACTACAACAAGATCCAGGAGATTGAAGACAAGAAAGAGCAGATGAAGTTCCGCATGGAGAAGCAGAAGGAGTACAGCGAGCAGGTAAACATCTACAAAGTGGCTGCAGACCTGATTGTTGACGACGTGATTGTGCCCCAGAACCTGAGAAAAGAGCTTATTGCAAGGTTCTCTTACTACAAGAAGAAGCCCGGAGAGCTAAGGTATCCCAAGAAACACGGGGTGATGCAGGTATAATTTAAGTTTCGCCAAAACAGGGTTGACAAAACTAAACAACCGTGGTTTTATTGGATCCAAGATCCGCAAGAGAGGAGGATTGGCATGGCAGTAGGAATCGTTGGATACGGGGGCTATGTGCCCAGGTACCGTATCAAGGCCGAAGAGATCGCCGCCCAGTGGGGAGACGATCCAGAGGTTATCAAGAGAGGCCTGCTTCTCTACGAGAAGACGGTGCCTGGACAGGATGAAGACACCATCACCATTGCCTATCAGGCGGCCAAATACGCTTTGGTGAGAGCCGGGATAGACCCCAAAGAGATCGGGGCCCTCTACATAGGTTCAGAGTCTCACCCCTACGCGGTGAAGCCCTCTGGTACCGTTGTGGCTCAGGCTTTGGGTATGACTCCCGAGATCCACATTGCAGACTACGAGTTTGCCTGCAAGGCCGGAGCAGAGGCCATGTTTGTAGCCTATTCACACGTGAAGTCGGGCAACATGAAATACGCTATGGCCATTGGAGCAGACACCTCTCAAGGAGCACCGGCAGACGCCCTTGAGTACTCTGCTGCAGCAGGAGGCTCTGCCTTCATCATGGGAGCCGACGAAGATAAGATCATTGCAGAGATCCTCTACACCTACTCCTACACCACAGACACCCCCGACTTCTGGCGCAGGGAGCACGAGATGTATCCCCAGCATGGAGGACGCTTCACAGGAGAGCCTGCCTACTTCAAGCACGTGGTCTCTGCCGGAAAGAACATCATGGATATGGCAGGACTCACAGCCAAGGACATCAAGTGGGCTGTCTTCCACATGCCCAACGGAAAGTTCCCCTTAAGGGCAGGGGCAAAGCTGGGCTTCAAGAAAGAGCAGATTGAACCAGGTTGGGTGGTTCCCTGGCAGGGTAACACCTACTCAGGAGCATCTCCCAACGGCTTAACCGCAACCTTAGACAAGGTGGCTCAGCCTGGGGATCTCATCCTCATGGTCTCCTTCGGTTCTGGTGCAGGATCCGACTCCTTCATCTTCAGGGTGACCGAGAGGATCAACGAGGTGCGAGACATGGTTCCACACCTCTGGGATCTCATCCACACAGACAAGAAACAGTATCTCACCTACGGCCAGTATGCCAAGTTCCGGGGTAAGATACACCTTAACCCCTCGGTATAAGGAGGAGTTGCTATGAGAGATGTGGCCGTTATCGGAGTAGGAATAACCAAATTCGGAGAGCTCTGGTGGCAGAACCTAAGAGAGCTCTACGTTGAGGCGGCCTTAAAGGCCATAAAGGACGCTGGTGTGGATCACATTGACTCCATGTATGTAGGGTGCATGACCAGCGGTCTCTTCTGCGCACAAGAGCATCTCGGCTCTTTAATGGCAGACTATTTAGGGGTAAATCCCATTCCCGCATACCGCATAGAGTCAGCCTGCGCATCAGGAGGACTCGCCTTCAGACTGGGCTTCATTGAGGTGGCCTCTGGAATGAGCGACATCGTCCTCGTTGGCGGAGTTGAGAAGATGCTCACCGGCGCAGACGCCACCTATGCCTTGGCCTCTGCTGCTGACCAGGAATACGAAGCCTTCCATGGCAACACCTTCCCCGGACTTTACGCAATGATCGCAAAGGCCCACATGGAGAAGTACGGAACCACCAGGCGCCAGATGGCTGCCGTTGCAGTGAAGAATCATGAGAACGGCTCCAAGAACCCCAACGCACAGTTCCCCATGAAGATCACCATTGACACGGTGCTCAACGCCACCCCAGTGGCGGATCCCCTTGGACTCATGGACTGCAGTCCTGTGACAGACGGAGCAGCTGCTGTGATTCTGTGCCCCGCCGACCAGGCCAAGAAGTACACCGACACCATAGTGAAGGTGATAGGCTCTGGCGCAGCAACTTCAACCATAGCCCTGCATCAGCGTGAAGACATCACCTTCTTGGATGCAGTGTACAACGCCGGCAAGATGGCCTACAACATGGCCGGCTTGAAGCCCGAAGATATTGACTTTGCAGAGGTTCACGACTGCTTCACCATCGCAGAGATCTGCTGCATTGAGGCCCTTGGCTTCTGTGAGAAGGGCCAGGGTGGCCCCTTCTCTGAGGCAGGAAACACCGCCCTTGACGGCAAGAAGCCCATCAACACCAGTGGCGGACTGAAGTCTAAAGGCCATCCCGTAGGGGCAACCGGCGTAGCCCAGATCGTTGAGGTGGTTGAGCAGCTTAGGGGCAACGCAGGAGAGCGTCAGCTCAAGAGCCCCAAGAGGGGACTTGCCCAGAACATGGGCGGTTCAGGTGGAAGCTCTGTGGTTCACATCCTGGAGGTGGAGTGATGATAGTTCCCAGACACTACAAAGAGATGCCCCAGCGCTACCGCTTAGAGGGGAACAAGTGCAAGAAGTGCGGCAAGGTCTTTCTGCCCCCCAGATTGGTCTGCCCCTGTGGCTCGGAAGAGTTTGAGCCCTGCAACCTTGACTGGAAGGGCAAGATCCTCTCTTTCACCATCATTCGTACCCCTCCCGAGAACTTCAAGTACCAGAAGCCCTTTGCGGTTGCGTTGGTTGAGCTTGAGAACGGCGGTCGGCTTCAGTGCCAGGTGTGCGATACACCTTTAGACCA
>JALWSI010000136.1 GCA_027080315.1 bacterium
CATCAGGAGAGGGCGAGAGGAGAAGCTGAAACAGAAATTGAGCCTGCTTGCAGGCTGGTTTGCCAAGCTGCACACAAATAGCGCCCAAAACTCCTTGGTATCGGGCAAGAAAGGGTACAAGTACCTTGCCAAGGTTGTTTTAAGGCTAAAAGAGGCTGAAGTGATCTCTCCTCAAGATTACCAGGGTTTTTTGCTGGCCGCTGAGGAAGAATTGAATCTAATCTCAGAACAGGACAGAAAGGTGTTCGTTCACGGAGATGCCACCCCCACCAACCTCTTCTTCAGGGGCGAGATTGTCACCGCAATAGATCTTGAGCGGGCAAAGAGCACCCACAGGTGTTGGGATCTTGGCTTTGTTGGAGGCGAACTCATCCATCACTTCAAGTGGAGGGGGAATATCCCCGAGAAGGGCAGAGAGATGTTTCGGCTCTTTCTGCAGCGCTATTCAGAAGAGGCAGGTTGCGAATGCTCCTTTTTGAAAGAGCAATTGTCCCTTTACCTTGCCATGGGGCTATTGCGCATAGCCAGAAACCCCTGGCTTGATCTTGAACACCGCAGGTGGCTTATCAAAGAGGCAAAGGCCGTCCTCAAAATGGCTTAGCCTGCCTCCACGGTTTTGGCCTGCTTCCACAGCCCTGAATATAGAATGTAGGCCTTTATTCCAGCGTGCTCCGGAAGCCTCAAACGAGGATCGGCAGAGATTATCCTTGATGCCCAGGTTCGGGCTTTCAGCAATTCCTTCTGATCCCTCACAATGTCTCCGATCTTGAAGGCAGGAAGCCCCGACTGCCTTGTCCCCAGGTAGTCTCCCGGTCCCCTTAGCTCCAGATCCTTCTCTGCGATCACGAAGCCGTCGGTGGTTGACTCCAATATCTTCAGCCTCTCCCGGGCTGAGGCCGAGAGTTTGCCCTTCTCACCTGCCATGAGGATGCAGAAAGAGGGCTTATTTCCTCTTCCCACCCGTCCTCTCAGCTGGTGAAGCTGCGAAAGCCCAAATCTGTGGGCCTCTTCAATCACCATCACCGTGGCGTTGGGAACGTCTATTCCCACCTCAATAACCGTGGTGGCCACCAGCAGGTTGATCTCCCCCTTCTTCAGTTGCAGCATCACCTCCTCTTTCTCCTGTCGTGACATCTGGCCGTGCAGCAATCCCACCTTGAAAGGGGCAAACTCCTTCACCAGCTCTGAGTACATGGCGGTGGCAGAGCGCAGACCCAGACGCTCAGACTCCTCAACCAAGGGATAGACCATGTAAACCTGGGCTCCCTTCTCAAGCTCTGAGCGGATAAACCGATACATCCTTCCCCGCTGGTGCTCGTAAACAATGGCGGTCTTTATGGGCTTTCTTCCCTTGGGGAGCTGGTCAATCACCGAGATGTCCAGGTCTCCGTAGAGGGTCAATGAGAGGGTTCTGGGTATGGGGGTGGCTGTCATCACCAGCATGTGGGGAGATTCACCCTTCTCTTTCAGGGCGGCTCTCTGCATAACCCCAAACCTGTGTTGCTCGTCCACCACCACAAGGCCCAACCGCTTAAACTCCACCCCCTCCTGGATCACAGCATGGGTGCCCACCACCACGGGGACTGTGCCCTCTCTCAACCCCTGCAGCACCTTTCTCTTTCTGGCTGCCGGTAGCCCGCTCACCAGTAGCTCCACCTTCACCCCCAAAGGGGAGAGCAGATGCTCAAGCACCATGGCATGCTGCTCTGCAAGTATCTCTGTGGGGGCCATCATGGCCACCTGGTAGCCGTTCTCCACCCCTCTTACCATGGCCAGCAGGGCCACCACGGTCTTGCCGCTTCCAACATCCCCTTGGATCAGCCTGTGCATGGGAGAGTCGCCTGAAAGATCCCGGTCTATCTCCTCCAAGGTGAGGAGTTGAGCCTCGGTGAGCTCAAAGGGCAGAGACTCCAACAGGGCCTTTCTCAGCTCTCCTGGGGGCTTGAAGGGAATCCCCTTCAGCTTGGTTCTCGCCCTTCGTTTCAAGAGCAGCACCATCTGAAAGAAGAAGAACTCTTCAAAGATGAGGCGGCGAATTGAGGGAGCCTCGCCTGCTTTAATGGCGGCAAGCTGGTCTATTCTTGGAAAGTGAATGTTCCATAGGGTCTCGCCAAGGGGCAGAAAGCCCTCTCTTTTCATCAGGGTGGGTGGCAGGTACTCCCTGTGCTTGGGGAAGGCCTTAAGCGCCTCTTTCATCACCTCTCTTATGGTCAGCTGGTGCAGCCCCTGAACGCTGGGGTAGAGGGGAAGCACACCCAAGGGAGGCTCTTTCCCCACAGGTTCCCATTGTGGATGTATCACCTCAAGGTAGCCGTCGTAACTGTTCTGGGTGACCTCTCCGTAAAGGAGAAGCTCTTTGCCGGGGGGTAGGCTCTTTTTGAGGTACTCTTCTCTAAAGTTGAACCACCTGCCCCGCACCGTTCCCGTATGGTCGTGAAAATAGACGTCGTAAACCCTACGTCTGCCTATGGTGAGAGGCCCGCCCTTCCACACCTTGCACCTGAAGAAACACCTTTTGCCCGGCTTGATCTGCGAGATGGTGAGGGGCTCGCTGCGGTCCTCGTACTCCCGGGGAAGGTGGTAGAGGAGGTCTCCAACAGAGGAGATACCCAAACGGGAAAATGTCGCTGCTCGCTTTGGACCCACCCTTTTCAAGCTGCTCAAAGGGGCCTTGAGAAAGGCAAACAGCTTCTCCCATTCCTTCAGTTCTTCCCTGGGCAATAGGGATACTCCTTTCCTTCGGCATCTTATGAGGATTATTGGGCTTAGAGACCTTATGGTCAACTGGCAGGGATAAAGCGGGCTTTTTAGCCTTTGTTGTTTGAGTGCTTTTACTTGCTAAGGTTGGATTGGATTTTTGTTAATACTGAAAGGCCCATGGCCAATGTTAAAGATTTGACTGTGGCCTGCTAAGCTGGTTCTTTTCAAGAAAGATACCGTTAACTGAAAACGTGATCATTCAGGAGGTGCTTTAAATGAAAGTGTTGGCCATAAACAGCAGTCCCAACATGGAGAAGGGAAACACGGCTCTAATCCTCACCCCATTTCTTGAGGGCATGAGAGAGGCGGGGGCAGAGGTTGAGGTGTTTTACACCAGTAAACTCAAAATAAACCCCTGCCAGGGCAGGTTTGTGTGCTGGCTCAAGACCCCGGGCAGGTGCATGCACAGAGACGATATGGATATGCTTCTGCCCAAGATAGACGAGGCAGAGGTGCTGGTTCTCGCCACACCCCTCTACGTGGATGGCATGGCTGGGCCCATGAAGAACCTCTTAGATCGCATACTCCCCTTGGCCCTGCCTCATTTTGAGATGCGTGAGGGCCACTGCCGCCATCCAAGGCGAAGCAAAGGCAAGAGGAGCAAGCTGGTCTTGATCTCTAACTGCGGTTTCTACGAGATGGACAACTTTGATCCCCTTGTGTCTCACGCAAAGGCCATCTGCAAGAACATGGATGCCGAGTTTGCCGGGGCCCTGCTGAGACCCCACGGGCCGGCTTTGAGGGTGATGAAAGAGATGGGAATGCCTGTGGATGACGTCTTTGATGCCGCAAGAAGGGCCGGTGTTCAGTTGGTGGAAGAGGGCAAGATCTCCCCAGACACTTTGAGCGCCGTGAGTCGTCCCCTTCTACCCCTTGAGGTGTATGTGGAGACGGTGAACCAGAGAATAGAGGAGATTCTGAGCAGTTCGTCGTAAATTATCATTTTCACCTTATAACCTACTTACCAAATGTGGGGGCGTTTTAGGGGCTATTGGGGCAATGTTGTGAGCAGGTAGGTGGCCAGAGACAGGTAGATGAGGGTGCCCATGATGTCGTTCAAGGTGGCTATTGACGGCACCGTTAGGGCTGGGTCAACTCCCATCTTCTTGGCCATGGTGGGTACCACCACGCCGATAACCGCTGAGATGCTCATAGAGATGAGTAGAGAGACCCCCACAGAGATGCCCAAAAGGTGGTTGTGCTGAACCACCATCACCATAACGCAGGCCAGTGTGCCGGCAGCAAGTCCCATCAACGCCCCAACGCTGAGCTGTCTTCTTAAGATCTTCCAGGCCATGCCCTCCATGCGTCCCGTTGCCATGGCCCGCACGATTATGGTCTGGGTCTGATTCCCCACCGCTCCAGAAAGGGCCATGATTAAGGGCACAAAGAATGAGACCGACACCATGGTGGCAATGGTGTTGTGGTAGTGCTTTAGCACCAGACCCGAGAGCATCTCGCCAACTATGGTGAATGCCAGCCAGGGCAGACGGTAGCCGGCTATCTTCAGGGTTGAGGCTTCCCATAGCTCCTCTTCAGAGGCGCCCACCATCTTGTAGATGTCCTCTGTGGCCTCGTCCTGAATAATGTTGATCACGTCGTCAACGGTGACCATTCCAATAAGGTGGTTGCCCTCGTCCACAACGGGCACCGCCAAAATGTCGTAGCGGGCAACAATGCGGGCAACCTCTTCCTGATCCATGTCTGCCCTTACGCTGATCACCTCAGGGTTCATCACCTCTTTGAGCTTAGTGTTGGGGTCTGCCAGAATAAGCTGCCTTAGCGAAAGGACCCCCACCAGGTGATTGCGGCTGTCAACCACGTAGATGTAGAAGACCTCTTTCTCCTTAGACTCTCTAACCCGCTCAATGGCCTCTTCAACGGTTAGCTCCTCAGGCAGGGCGAGGTAGTCGGTGGTCATGATACGGCCGGCGGTCTCCTCCTCGTAAAGCATGAGACGAGAGACCCCTTCGCGGCCTTCAATCAAGGGAAGTATCTCTTCCTTCTTCTCCTCTGGCAGGTTGTCAACCAGTCCCACCGCCTCGTCCGCCGGCAGATGAGAGAGCACCTCTGCCAGCTCTTTGGTAGGCATGTCTTCCATGAGCTTCGTCTGAAGCAGGCTGTCCATGTCCACTAAGGCCTTTGCGGCGGTCTCTGGAGGCAGCATGGCGAAGATGGCGTCTCGCTCCTGGCGGTTGAGCCTGCCCAGCACCGCGGCTATGTCGGCAGGGTGCAGCTTTGAAAGAAGGTTCTCAAGGTGGCCCTTTGCCCCCTTGCGCAAAAGCCTTCTGCAAGACTCAACCATTAAATCTATCTTTTTGGGCATCTTCACCTCATAGCTGTTTAAGGTCGTATCCCATACGAGCAAGGGTATCTGGTCGGTTCATCCAGTCCTTCTTGACCTTCACCCGCAGGTCCAAAAAAAGCCTCACTCCAAGCAGGGCTTCTAACTCTTCCCTTGCCTGTTGTCCAATCTTTTTTATCAGGCTGCCCCCCTTGCCGATCAGAATCCCCTTTTGAGACTCTCGGCTAACAAATATCTTTGCCGTAACCACCCACACATCGTCTTTTCGTTTAATCACCTCTTCCACCACCACAGCCACAGAGTAGGGCACCTCTTCCTTCGTTAGCATAAAGACCTTTTCGCGAATAAGCTCTGCTATCATAAAAGAGGTGGGCTGGTCGGTGATGCTGTCTTCAGGGTAGTAGAATGGCCCCGGCGGCATGGCCTCAATCAGCATCTTCATAAGTTGTTCCA
>JALWSI010000137.1 GCA_027080315.1 bacterium
TAAGCACACAAGTGACCGTGGGCTTCTCGTTGACCATAGCCCGTGAAAACATAGGATTAAAGCAGATAATAAGAGGGAAGGGAAAGCAGATCGTTTTTACAAAATACAGGAAGAGGCAGAAATAGAAGGAAAGTGAGCGGCTCTGGAGAGAGACAAAGACCATGCCGAAAAACACAGATTTTAACAGCTACTTAGATCAGATACTACAATCTCTGCAAGCGATAGATCCCAAGATGATAATGGTGTTTGGTTCGTATTCAAAAGGAGATATGAACGAAGACAGCGACTTAGACCTGTTGGTAGTGTTAAACGAGAAAGAGATTCCTAAAACTTATGACGATAAGATAGAGATAAAGTTGAGAATCAGAAAGATGATAAGAGAGATAAACAAGAAAATAGCTATAGATTTATTAGTATATACCCTGCCAGAATATGAAGAGTTCATAAAAAGCAATAGTTCGTTCTCAAGAGAGATAGTAGAAACAGGGAAAATTCTATATGAGAAGACAAGTTAGAGCATGGATAGAGTACGCAAAGATTGATCTATTATCTGCTGAGAAACTATTAGAAGATGAGTTTTTAACCAGAAGTGCTGCTTTTCATATTCATCAATCAATTGAGAAATCATTTAAAGCTTTATTAGAAAACAAAGGAGTCAGAATACCGAAGACACACGATTTAGAAAGGTTATATGGGATAATACAAGAGATTTACACGGACTTCATCGGGATAAATGAAGACATACTAACTCAAGTAAATGATGTATATATTGATTCCAGATACCCAGCTAACGTTGGATTAATACCAGATGGAATCCCTTCATTAAACAAGGTAAAGATGTTCTATAATCTGGCAAATAAGGTATATAAAAAGGCACTAACAATACTTATACCAAACGAGAACACATAGATAAACTAAGGATGAACAAATAAATTTTATACGCCAAAGAACGGTTCTTTATGCAGAACATCTTTTAGATACCAGGGATACTGGGGAAAATCAAAGTAAAAGGTTCAACCGGAAATTGGAGCGGCAAAGCACCCCTTCGGCACCGTAGATGTCAACCAATCTACTGAGTTCTAAAGACCGCCTTCCGGTTTTATTAACCTGTAAGCTTGACCACCTGCGCCGATTTGTATATACTTAGGCTATACATAAGGAGGTAGTGGTATGGTCGTTAAGATACAGAAGTGGGGGAATAGCCAGGGGCTGAGGCTCAACAAGAAGCTGCTTGAAGATGCAAAACTCAGTGTTGGGGATGAGGTTGATATAACCGTGAAAGACGGAGTCATGATTATCAAACCCGCCAATAGAATCAGGGGGCGATACCGTCTTGAAGAGCTTGTCGCACGTATTCCCAAAGATCATGAAACAGGTGAAGTTGACTGGGGAGAACCCGCAGGCAGAGAGGTCTGGTAGATGGCTGCTTACATACCCAAGCAAGGGGAGATCATAGCGCTCTCTTTTGATCCACAGTCAGGACACGAGCAGAAGGGCCGTCGCCCTGCCCTTGTTGTTAGCAAAAAGCTGTTTAACAAAAGCACGGGCATGGCCATTGTGTGCCCCATCACCAGCAGAAGGCGTGATTATCCCTTTCATGTGCCAATTCCAGAAGGCGGAGAGGTTAGGGGCTTCGTTATGGTTGAGCAGGTGAGATCTGTTGACTTTCGCTCTCGGCGGGCTAAGCGAATAGAAGATGGAGACGCCGAGTTGCTATCAGAGGTGCTGGCTATTTTAGATGCGTGCATTTATTGAGGGGCCTTTGGGCCAGTGGTGTAGGGTGGAATAGAAAAAGGCTGACATGAAAATGAAGGCATAGGTGCCCTCAAAATGAGACAGTATGCTAAGGTAAATAGAATCGTGGATTTATAGGCTATTTCAACATATTTATGATGGTAATGAGTATGGAGAGGAAGGTGAAACCGCCTGCCATGAACCACTGGAGAAAGGAGAGGCGCTTTTCAAGGGATTCAAACCGTACGTGCATTGCCTCAAAACCCTTGTCCATTTCGCGTTGCATAGCCTCAAAACGTTTATCTACAGCCTCAAAGCGTTTATCCACAACCTCAAAGCGGGCAGTCATCTCTCGCTGAAGGGCCAGGAGTGCCTCCTCTACCTGAGACGGACCCCATAGGCAAGACAGTTTTTGTGTCAGTTTAAGATACACCCAAGTTCTACCAACCACCATTATTATGCCACACACACCAACCACGATTGGGATGTATATGCTTCATGTGGTGTAAGATTTTTTAAACTCTGGTGCGGTCGCTCATGGTTGTAAAACCTGAAATATTCTCTCAATCCTTCCACCAACTCATTCACGCTATTGTACTCTTTCAGATACACCTCCTCCCATTTCAAGCTCCTCCACAACCTCTCCACCATGATATTGTCCATGGCTCTGCCTTTGCCATCCATGCTGATCTTTATCCCATGCTCTCTCAGCACCCCTGTGAACCTTTCTCCGGTGTATTGGGACCCTTGGTCGGTGTTGAATATCTCAGGCCTACTATGGCCCCTCAGAGCCCTTCTGAGAGCACTTACACAGAAACTGTCATCCATGGTCACAGACACCTCCCAGGAGAGCACATAGCGGCTGTACCAGTCCATCACCACTGTGAGATACACAAACCCTCCCCTTATCCTGATGTAGGTGATGTCTGAGCACCAGACCTGGTTGGGACGATTTATCTCAAGATCTCTCAAGAGATACGGATAGACCTTGTGGCCTTTATCTGGATTTGTGGTGCGTTTTTTAGGAGAAACCGATGCAAGCCCCATCTTTCTCATTAACCTTTGCACCCTCTTGCGGTTCACTTCATACCCTTGCCTTCTTAAGTACTCCACCATCTTCCTGCTGCCGTAAAAGGGATGCCTTGTGTACTCCTCGTCTATCAGCCTCATTATCTTCAGGTTCTCCTGACTCTCATCACAAGAGCTTTTGCGATAGTAGCTGGACCTTGGTAACCCTATCAGCTCGCATTGCCTGCTTATGCTCAAATTGGGGTGATCTGGTTCTATCATATCTTGTTTCTCTTTCAGGGTTAATCCAGCAATCCGGTCTTTTTTTTAAGCCAGTCAACCTCCACCTGGAGTTGGCCTACCTTGCGATACAGCCTCTCCTTTTCCTGCTCTACCTTCTTGGCTTCACGATCTTTCCTGGAATTGAAGAGATGAGGAGCCGATTCTATCAACTGCCTCTTCCAGAGGTTTATCTGGCTGACGTGAACCCCAAACTCCTGGGCAAGCTCATTTGCTGTTCTTTGTCCCTTTATGGCCTCAAGAGCAACTGTGGCCTTGAACTTCGCCGAATATCTCCTACGACCCATAGCAGACCCTCCTTTGGCTCTACCTTAGCATACTGTCTCATTTTTGGGGTCCACTATATTCTCCACTTCGTGACGCAACAGGACATTTTTGTAGAGCCAAGGAACCCTTTGAGGCTCGCAATATGGTGTTATTGAGTAAGTTGAGAAAATCACAATAAAAGATTGTTACGGCCTTGGTATTCCTAAATCTTTACAGATTTTCCTTGCCAAAATTTCATCAATCTCTCTGTGCCTCGGAACTGTGGTTACCTTCTTCTCTTTACGATTCACATAAACTGTGTGATTGGCTCCTTCCCTCAAAAACTCACACCCATGCATCTCAAGATGCCGGATCAAAACCCTTCTCTTCAAACCACAACTTCCCCAATTTCCTCCCTGGTGAACTCTTCTCCTTTAAGTTCCTCTTCCATGATCTGTTTATTTGCCTCTAAAACAAGCCTGATAGCTTCTCTTAAATTTTCCTTCGTCTCCTCAAGGGTCGTTCCTTGGGTATTGGCTCCAGGCAGCTCTTCTACATATCCGATGTATCCATAGGGCGACTTCTTGAAAACCGCTGTGAGTTTAGTTCCCATCTCTTTCACCACCTCTTCGCTAAGTCATACCTAAATCTATGATGTTCTTCAATCCAAGCCTTCCTCTGGAGCATCTAAACCCACTCCGCCCCTTGCAATAACGATCTCAGTGCCTGTGCCTCTTCAGCTCAACAAACCCGTTCTCTTTCAGGTTCTGTATCAGCTCCTGGGCATTGGGCTGGTCCATGGTCACCCCAACCCAGCTCTGTGAGTAGCTGTCGTAAAGGTACTTGTCGGCTCCAATAGGTACATCCACCTCTTCCCCCGTCTGGGGATTGTCGTACCTCTCCTCTCCTCCAAGGGCGTAATAGGTGTCCCAGAACTCCTCCATGCGCTCGTGCTCTTCAGACTCCCACTGCCTCATGCCCATTCTGCTTCTCTTCTCGTATCCCTCGTGGATCATCTTAGACATGCGACGGTAGTGCTCCACGGTTCTACGGGCGTCCTGAGCCGCCATGCGCTGGTGTCTCATGAGCCAGCCTGTGTTCACCTGCCAGCTCTCTGCCACCCTCTTCAGCACCGGAAACCATCGGCTCAAGGTGCCCTTTCTGGCTGCCTCAATGTAGATGGGAGCAGGGCCCCAGACGTAGGAGTACCCCATCCCCTGAAGGGGATAGGTAAGATAGCGCATGGTTCCAAGAATGGCCATCTCAAAGGGCTCGCCATTGTAGTTAAAGGTGGCTTTACCCATCACCGCCTGGATCTTCACCGCCGCATTCACCCCACCCCGTCTTAACTGCACCTGCTGCTGGTAGCTAAGCTGCCGCGAAAGAGGACCATCTACGCTGATGTTGCTTATGCGAAGATCGTTGAAGTAGATCCTGTAGTTGCTGGCAAGCAGATTAAAAAAAGGGCCGTTGAAGTAGGCCTGAGGGCTCATGGGAGCCATGCCGTTGTTCCCGTAGGCGGTCTGGGCATACTGGTGAAAGGGGTAATAGACACCCAGAAAGCCGGCGCTACCGTCAGGAGCCATGGTGCGCACTATTCTCACATAACCGTTTCTGCCAAAGTCTGCTGTGCCACCGGTGGTCTGCCATCCACTTGGAACCACTATGGTGAAACTGCCGTCTCTGGGGGTCCACTTCACGAAAGATACCCTGGGTATGCTTTGTGGACTCTCTTCTCCGCCGGGCCTCAAAGGCCTGAATGAGGCAAGGGCAAGGGAGATGGCCTTTAGGGTAGAGAAGTCACCTGCCCTGACATAGCTCACCAGGGCCGGCTTTGACCCTTTGGTGACCACCTCCAAATAGGGCTTGCCCCTTCGGCAAAGGTAGAAGGTAGTACCCTCCTTCTCCATTGTCAGTTTAGGGCGGCATTGGTGGGTTAGAGAACGCTCAACCCTGTGGCTGTAGTTTGTCACCACAAGCCCTCCCTCGCCGTGGCGGTAAGAGAGGGCGATCTTGCCATTCTTCACCTTCAAACGGGCATCAGAGGGAAGGTAGATCTCAAACCCCTCGCCCTTGTAAAGCCTCCAGTCTTTGGGAAAGTGTTTGAGTGATGGAATGTTTCTGTGAGGAGGGGCATTAACCTGCTCTTCTTTGTGGCCACCAGAGAAGAG
>JALWSI010000138.1 GCA_027080315.1 bacterium
AGGGGTTATTGTGACCATGAAACCCAGAAACCGGGAGGAGTTGAAGCAATGGGTGCTAAGAGAGATCAAGAAAGCCGGCCTTGAACCTGATCCCGCCTTTGTTGAGTGGCTTGTTGAAGAGTCTGAGGGGAACGTGGGCTTCATTGAGAACGAGATTGCCAAAAGGGCTCTGTACGCAGAAGAGGAGGAAGAGTTCAAAACCGCAGTTTCTCTCAACAGGTTCAAAGGAGAGATTGGAAGAGGCGATATCAAAGCAATAAAGAGCCTTGAAGAGCTTCTGGCTGCTGGATACTCTCCCTTGTACCTTATGGGAGTGATGACCAATATGGTGAGAAACGCCGTGGCGGTTTACGAAGAGGCCAAGAAAGCGAGAAGTCTGCAGGCAGGCCTGCAGAAGGCAAGGATTTACCCAGGGGAGAGAGAGGCCATAGTCTCGTTATTGAAGAGGCACCCAAAGGGCAGAATCTACAAGCTGTTCTCGGCTCTTCAAGATGCAGATCGTGAGTTGAAGAGCAGCTCCACTCCTCCCCAGGTGGTTCTAAACAGAGTGATTATTAGCCTTTAAGGGTTAACCCCTGAAAAGTATGAATAAGCCCTTGCGCCTTTCTCTGAACCGATGTTATTAGGGGAGGCGTTGATAGGCGATGAGGTCCGCCTTGAACCGCCGTGGCAACGGCTGATGACCTCTAAGGATCTGGGAAGAAGGAGGTATGAGCCATGGCGGAGCTCGCACGTTCAACGCTATCCGAAAATCTGGTCCCACCAGCAGGTCTCCCTGAAGGCATGGAAAACGACCTTGATCTCTCACAAAAATACTCAAAGGCCCGAGACTCAATAAGAGAGGCTATAGAGTTTCTGAGACCCAGGGTATCTCAGGAGAAGCAGGAGCTACTGGATGAGATCCTGACCAAGATAAGAGAAAACCGCTTCAATCTCGTTGTTTTAGGGCAGTTCAAGAGGGGCAAGACCACCTTCATCAATGCCTTGCTGGGAGAGCCTGTTCTGCCCAGCGCCATTGTACCCCTCACCTCTATTGTGACCATCTTGGAGTACGGAGATAAAGAGAAGGTTGAGGTCTTCTTTGAGGACGGACGGGTGGAGGAGATCCCCAAAGAGGAGATACCCAAATTCGTCACCGAAAGGGAGAACCCCAAAAACGTCAAGGGGGTTAAGTACGTTAGGGTTCTTTACCCCTCCGAGTTCCTCTCTTCCGGGATAATTCTCATTGACACCCCAGGGGTGGGTTCCCTTTACGAGAATAACACAGACGTCACCTATGGCTTTCTGCCCCATGTTGACGCCGGGATCTTCCTGCTCACAGTGGATCCACCCTTAAGCAAAGAGGAGATCGCCTTTTTGAAAGACATTCTCCCCAATGTGGAAAAGCTCTTCTTCATCCTCAACAAGATAGACTATGTGGGCAAGAACGACCTTGAAGAGGTGTTGGAGTTCTCAAAAAGCAACCTTGTGGAGGCCTTGGGAGAAGAGAACATTGTGCTGCTTCCCATCTCCGCCAAGATGGCCCTTGACGGCAGGGTGGCCGGAGACCCAGAGGCGGTGATGGAAAGCGGTATCACCAAGGTAGAAAGCGAACTCAAGGAGTTCCTCATAAAAGAGAAAGGCAAGGTGATAATCAACTCCTCTGCCAACAAGGTGCTGAACATTCTGGGAGATCTCCTCTTCAGAATAGACCTTGAACGCAAGATGGCCACCACGCCTCTTGAGACCCTTGAAGAAAAGATCAAGAAATTCAGAGAGATACAAGAGGGCATTCTGCAAGAACGAAAGGACAGCGAGTACCTCTTTAAGGGAGAGATAGACTCCCTCATACGTATTGTTGAAGAGGACGTTTACCGATTCAGAGACAAGAAGATCCCCCAGCTCTGTAAGGCCCTGCAGGAGACCTGTGCCAAGGAAAAACACCGTGGCTCAATAGAGCTCTCTAAGGTAATGGATAAAGCCCTGAAAGAGACCATTGTAAAAGAGTTTGACGCAATGGTGGAGAAGGAAAACCAGCGAATCAACGAGGAGTACGCCCGCATAGCAAAGAGGTTTGCTGATAGAATAAACGGGATAATCAACAACCTCCTCTCCCTATCTGCAGAGCTCTTTGAGGTCTCCCTTGAGCAGTTTGAGGTTGAAGAGAGCATAACCGACGAGTCGGGTCTCTACTACGTGTTGGAAGACAGGAAAATGCTCATAGACTTTGAGGGTGCCGCCAAGTTTCTCTCCTATGCGGTGCTGCCCCACGCCATAGCCACCAAAAAGATAATGAACGACGTGAACAAGAAGATCCCTGAAAAACTTGAGATGAACTGCGGCAGGGTTAGATCGGACTTTGTAGAGAGGATCACCAAGAGCGCTATGGATCTGCGCTGGAACATGCAGCAGAAGCTGGATCAGACCATCTCGTACGTTGAAGAGGCCATAGACCGGGCAATGGAACTGAAGAAGAAGAGCAAAGAAGAGGCTGAGAAGGCACTAAAGGAGCTCACCTCTCAAAGAGACCTCTTAAACCATTACAAAGAGACCATTCTCAAAGCCCGGTCAGAGTATGGAGCAGAATAAGGCAGCATCTGGGTTAAAAGAGGGGGCTATTGAGTACTTAATAAGGCTGGAGAAGCCTGAAGGGGGGTTCTCCTTTGCCCTCACGGCTCCTCCAGCCATTAAGGACACCCTTTATGCCACCCTCTCTTTAAGGCTGCTTGGGGTGTCAGAAGCGCCGGGGAACGCCACCATCAATTGGGTGGCAAAAGAGCCCTTCCACCCCGAGGCACCCATATCTACCGTGGCTGCTCAGGCCAAACTCTACAGGCTTTTTGATCTGCCCATACCCCAAAAAGAGATAGAGCTACGGGTGCATATGGAGCTGGAGGGTCCTCTAAGCCCCTCAAAGCTCTTTCACCTTGGAGTGGTGGTAAAAAACGCCCATTTAGACCATCACAAGCCCAAAATAGAGGAGCTAAGCCAAGGGCTTAACATACATCCCCAAAGACACGACACCTCTGAGACCCTCTATTACAAGGCCGCCATGAGAGGAAAACATCACCACTGCTGGCGCGAGGCCATTGGTGATTGGCTAAGGGGATGCAGAAACGGAGACGGAGGCTACGGGTGCCGTCCTGACACAACCTCTTTTCTTGAGCACATCTACTGGGCCACAAGGCTCATGGAGCTGGCAGAAATAAACCTAAGTGAAGAGGAGAGAGAGACCACCCTTCAGTTTGTTCTTGGGTCTCAAAGTCGTAGAGGCGGATTCGGACGTGCCCCTGAAGGGGTTCCTTTCATTGACAGCACTTACTACGCCCTCTGGATCCTCAAGTTCTTAGGCCAGCTGTAAGGACCCACGGGCAATCCTGAAAATGTTATCAATAATTGTTATTGACTTTAGTATGAATAGATCCTATATTGTCCTATGAAAGTCATAGAAAATTTCTGTAAGGAGGAGAGAGATGGAAGGAACTGCAAAGGTTGGAGCCAAGGCACCTGACTTCACCATCCCCGCCTACTACAAAGGAGACTTCACCGAGGTCACCCTTTCTGACTTAAAGGGGAAGTGGGTGCTGGTCTGCTTCTATCCCGGAGATTTTACCTTTGTCTGAGCTACCGAGCTGTCGGCGGTCGCCGACAAATACAAAGAGTTTCAGGAGCTTGGTGTAGAGATCATCTCCATCAGCGTTGACAGCAAGTTTGTGCACAAGGTGTGGGATGAGCAGGAGCTCTCCAAGATGGTTGAGGGAGGCATCCCCTTCTACATGGGCTCAGATCCCGGAGGGAACATAGGTAAGATCTATGGGGTTTACAACGAGGAGATAGGCGTTGACATCAGAGGCCGTTTCCTCATTGATCCCGATGGCGTGATTCAGGCCATGGAAGTCCTCTCTCCACCTGTTGGGCGAAGGGTAGAAGAGGCTCTGAGACAGATAAAGGCCTTCCAGCATGTGAGGGCCACAGGAGGAGCAGAGGTGTGCCCCTCTGGTTGGGAACCTGGCAAGACGGTGCTCAAACCAGGGCCCGATCTCGTGGGCAACGTCTGGAAGGTCTGGAAGCCTTAAAAGGAAAAGAGAAACTCAAAGGGAGGGCATTCTGCCCTCCCTTTTATTTTGACCATCAGGCCTGAGGAGCCTCTGATTAGACCTTTTGCTTGTAGAGGTACTTGTTTACTGCGTTGAGATAGGCCCTTGCGCTCGCCTCTATCACGTCGGTGCTGCTCCCCCTGCCAATCATAACCGTGCCATTGAATTGTACCTTAACGGTGACCTCACCAAGGGCGTCCTTACCTTTGGTTATAGCCCTGATCTGATAAGATAGCAGCTTGCCCTGAACCCCTGTTATCCTCTCAATGGCCTTGTAGGTAGCATCCACTGGACCATCTCCAATGGCAGAGTCCTTGAGCACCTCCTCACCCCTTTTCAATCCCAAGGTGGCTGTGGGAAGCACTTGATTACCGCTGCTCACATGGATGTACTCTATCTCAAAGGCCCTTGGGATAGCCATGATCTCTTCCTCAGCCAGAATGATGAGGTCCTCGTCAAACACCTCCTTCTTTCTGTCCGCCACCTTCTTGAACTTCTCAAACACCTTGTTGAGGGTCTCTTCGTCCAGCTGGAAACCGAGCTCTTCAAGCCTCTCTTTAAGGGCGTGCCTGCCCGAGTGTTTGCCTAATACCAAGCGGTTTACCGGCACACCAACAGATTGCGGGGTCATAATCTCGTAGGTTAGGGGATTTGAAAGAACCCCGTGCTGATGAATCCCTGCCTCGTGGGCAAAGGCGTTCTTACCCACAATGGCCTTGTTAGGCTGCACATAAACCCCGGTGATTCGGGAGACCATCTGGCTGGTTCTGTATATCTCTTCGGTTCTTATGCCGGTCTCAAGGCCAAAGAGGTCGCTTCTGGTCTTAAGGGCCATCACGATCTCTTCCAAAGAGGCGTTGCCCGCCCTCTCCCCAATACCGTTAATGGTGCATTCAACCTGTCGTGCCCCTGCCTCTATGGCTGCTATGGAGTTGGCCACAGCAAGGCCAAGATCGTTGTGGCAATGCACACTAACAACAGCCTTGTCAATGTTAGGCACCTTGTTGAATAGGTATGTTATTCTCTCCCTGTATTCAGAAGGCATGGTGTAGCCCACTGTATCTGGTATGTTCACCGTGGTGGCTCCGGCGTTGATCACAGCCTCAATCACCTTGCAGAGAAAATCGGGATCGGTCCTCGTTGCGTCCTCAGCCGAGAACTCAACATCGTCCGAGAACCTGCTGGCGAACTTAACAGCGTTCACAGCCGCTTCAAGCACCTCTTCAGGCTCCATCTGCAGTTTGTACTTCATGTGGATCTCTGAGGTGGCGATAAAGGTGTGGATGCGAGGCTGTTCCGCTGACTTCAAGGCGTCTGCTGCCCTCTGTATGTCCTTCTCGTTGGCGCGACAGAGCCCTGCAACCACA
>JALWSI010000139.1 GCA_027080315.1 bacterium
GTGATTTTCTCCAAATCTTCTTACGGCGTTTCCTCTAAAAAGGGTTTTAGGGGATAAGGCAAGGAGGGAACAGATGAGTATTAGAAGCAAGATAATCCTGTTGGTGGTGGTAGCTGTTCTTGTGGCTTCGGGTTTGGTGGGAGGCTTGGCGATAAAGTTCAGCCTTAAAACCTTGAGAGGGGAGATCCTGAAACGCGGTGAGGCTCTCACCCTTGCCTTGGGTTCTGCCTTAAGGGAACCTTTGGTGGTTCAGGATACGGTTAAGGTGAAAGAGGTGATTGACTCTTACGGTGAGATGAAGGGGGTGATCCTTGCAGCGGCCCTTTCTCCAGACGGAGATGTATTGGCGGTCTCCCCTATGGAGAGGCTTTCACCAGAGCTTAGGTACTACCTGGTAAAGAATATTAACGAGGAAGAGAACCCTGAAGGTGAAGAGATTTTATACTTTAAGTTTCCCACCCCGTTGGTCTCAAAAGGCGTCTCGTACGATTCGGTGTACGTGGTGCACAAGACAATTCTGGGAGGCACTGGAGGTCATGTTTATCTGGCTTTGCCCACGGCTTTTGCCACAGTGGTTAAGACCCAGCATAAACTCGGTTTTTTGGTTGGGGGAGCGGGGCTTGCTATGGCTGTGCTGGTTGCCATCTTGGCAGCGGCAATAGGAGTCGGTTTAACAAGGAGAATACTCTATCTGGCTGATGTGGCAGAGAGAATGAGCTTGGGAGAGCTGGATCTGCCTGTTGAGGTTAAAGGTTCAGATGAGCTGGCGAGACTTGCCGAGGCGTTGGAGAGAATGAGGGTCTCTCTGAAAGCGGCTATAGAGAGACTTAAAAAGCGTACCATGTGAGGCAGAAGAAGGATTGCTTATAGATCATGTTGGTCAACTTAGCCAGCAAAGAGGTCACCTTCAAGATAGTCTATTACGGACCGGGGTTGTGTGGGAAGACCACCAACCTTCTGCAGGTGCACTCAAAGCTGAAAAACAGTGAAAGAAGCGAACTGGTTAGCCTGGCCAACAGGGAGGATAGAACCATATTTTTTGATTTTGCCTCGGTGGATCTGGGCACCCTTTCAGGGTTGAAGGTGAAGTTCAGCCTTTATACGGTGCCAGGACAGTCTATCTACAAGGTTACCAGAAAACTGGTGTTGAAAGGCGTAGATGGCCTTGTCTTTGTGGCAGACTCTTCGCCTGATAGAATGAAGGCCAACATGCTCTCTTTTCAAGAGATGGTGGCTCATTTGAGAAAGATAGGGCTCTCTTTAAAGGAGGTTCCTATGGTGATTCAATACAACAAGAGGGACTTGCCAAATGCTCTTCCTCTGAAGGTTCTGGAGAGGTTCAATGTGAGAAGGGCTCCTGCCATTGAGGCAGTGGCTGTAGAGGGTACAGGTGTTATGGAGACTCTCAATACCATCGCAAAGCTTGTTCTCTCAAAGCACGCTTCTGTTCTGAAGGGTGTGGGGAAGAGAAAAGCGGCAGCTGGGGGTGTGTAATGAAAAGGCTGGTTATGGTGATTTTTGTGCTTTCTTTCATAGCCTGTGGGGTGAGTGTGGCTTGGTCCGAAGGGGTGGTGAAGATAGGAACCACCATGGGGCTTTCGGGTTATTACAGCGGTGTAGCTAATAATTTTCTTAAAGGCTACACACTGGCCTTTGAAGAGATAAACAGCCAAGGGGGAGTGAAGGGAAGGCGGTTAGAGCAGATTGTGTATGATGATGGATACGATCCAGCCCGTACCATAAAGGGGCTTAACAAGCTGGTGTACGAGGATAAGGTTCCTCTTTTATTTGCCGTCTTTGGGACGCCCCCCAACGCGGTGGCCTCTTTGAGACTGAAGGTTTTTAAGATTCCCCTCTTCTTCCCCTGTTCGGGAGGAGGCTTTCTCTATTCTAACCAGCCTTACGTATTCACCTTTCAGGCCTCTTACATGTCTGAAAGTAGGGCTATGATAGAGCAGGCTGTGAAAGATGGCTACAAAAGGATAGGAGTTGTTTACCTCACCAACACCTACGGATGGGACTGTAAAATAGCCTCGTTGAAAGAGGCAAGAAAACAGAATGTGGAGGCCTTTCCTATACCTTTAAAAAAGAGCGAAGATATACCTCTTGTGGTGAAGGAGCTGTTGGATAAGAAGGCAGATGCCGTCTATCTTGCTGTTCCCAACAAGTTCCTAGTGCCCTTGCTAAGATTCATGGATGCTAAAGGATACCATCCTGGCCTCTATGCTGAGTGCTACTGCAGGTTGGCCGATGCTCTTCAGGCCATAGGAGACGATGTGGCTTCCCGATTCCCCACAGCAGTGGCGGGACGCTTTCTCCCTCAGCTGAGCGAAAATTATCGTTGTGTGACCTGGTACAAAAAGGCCTTAGAGATGTTCTCGCCTGAGGAGCCTCCCAATCCTGTGGCCTTTCAAGGATACCTTATGGCCAGAACTCTTGGTGAGATACTAAAGCAGGCGCCTTCTTTGGACCCTAAAGGGATCATAAAGGGGGCTGAATCGGTGAAAGGCTTAGACGTTGGTTTGCCTGAAAAGATATCATATTCTCCCACAGATCATGTGGGACTTACAAGGGTTTTTCTTTACAGGGTTAAGCATGGTGAGTTGGTCCCACTGGTCAGGTGAGCAGGTGTGATATGATGATTCATATGAGGGGAGTTATGAATAGAACAGTGGGATGTTTGATGATCCTCTTCCTTATTTCTTTTTGGGGGATGGCTCAAGGGGGAGAGGTTATAAAGATAGGCACCTCTATGGACCTCTCAGGCTACTACGGGGAGGTTGGTAAGAAGCTGCTTGAGGGGTACAACTTGGCCTTTAAGGAGATAAACGCTTCTGGTGGGATCAAAGGTAGAGAGATAGAGCACGTGGTCTATGACGATGGTTACAATGTGGGCAGGGCCATGGAGAATGTGAGTAAGCTATGTTTGAAAGATAAGGTTTCTCTTCTCTTTGCGGTTTTTGGAACCCCGCCCAATGTGAGCTTGATGTCCAGATTGTCTGTGCTTAAAGTGCCGCACTTTTTCCCCATATCGGGAGGCTCTTTTCTTTACTCTGAAGTGAATCCTTACCTCTTCACCTTTCTCCCCTCATACAAGAAGGAGAGCCAATCTCTTGTTGATCTTGCCTATAAAGAGGGACACAAGGGATTGGGCGTTCTCTATCTTCCCAACGCCTACGGATGGGACTGTAAGATCGCCGCCAAGAGGGAGGCCAAAAGGCTGGGCATGGGTGTGGTCACCTACCGCCTTAAATCGGAAAGGGATGTGAGTTCCTTGGCTAAAAGGCTTGCCTCTCAGAAGATAGAGGCGCTTTACTTAGTGATACCCTATAAGTTTCTCTTGCCTTTGCTTAAGGCCATGGATGCAGAGGGATACCATCCTGCCCTATATGCGGAGTTCTATTGCAGGTTGCCTCAAGCCATGGCAGAGCTTAAAGAAAGGGCTAAGCTCTTTAGAGAGGCTGCCTGGGGCAGATTCATTCCCATGTTGGGTGAGGATTATCCCGCCATTGGATGGTACAGAGATGCTCTTCAGAGGTTTGCCCCTGATCAGTCTCCGGATCCCACGGTGTTTATGGGTTATATTATGGGAAGGACCCTGGGAGAGGTATTAAAGAGAGCGCCCTCTTTAGATCCCAAGGGCATCATAAAGGGGGCAGAGTCTGTGAAGGATCTGGACGTGGGGCTCTCTGAGAAGATCTCATACTCCCCAACCGACCATGTGGGCTTGAGCAGGGTCTTTCTCTACCACCTGAGCCCTTGAGGTTTTTAATTCTGGGATGCGTGTGCCGAGGAGGCTTCTTTTGCTTAGAACCAAATGGAGAAGAGAGGGTGAATTATGGATAGAGAGATACTGGAGTGGACAGATACCTTGGCATCTATTTACAGAAGGGCTCCTATAAGCAAAACGCTAAACAGCGACATCTGGTTTGATAATGAGGCAAGAGCCCACTTTGTGCTCAGGTTCTACCCTGGAGTGTGTAACGCCATGGGGGACTACCACGGGGGGATTATAGGGGCGATGGTGGATAACGCCACCTGGTTCACCGCTGCTGCCCAGTATCCCTGGGTATGGGTGACAACCACAGAGTTTCATACATACATCTTAAAGACTCCTGAGAGACAAGATATTTATTCTGAGGGTTGGATCTTGCATAAAGGCAAAAGATTGGCCGTTGCCAAGGCTGAGGTTAGACGGGCAGACGGCGCTTTGGTGGCCTATGGTACAGGGACCTTTGCCGTATTGAGTCACATCAGGTTTGATCCAGAGCAGGTGGAGGCCCGGTTGAGAGAACTGGGGGATGAAAGTTAACAATTTGGATAGATCTCCTATTCTAAACGACTATATATTGGGGTGAGGTCTTTCGAGTGTGAACTTGCAAATCCATTTTGTCCTTAGATCTGTATGGGGTTAAAATTGAGCCTTGGTGTTTAGAAGGCAATGGAGCGATTGATGGAGTGGAGAGGTTGCAGTTTAGAGGAGGTCTCTCGTTGTCCCCTATGCGGTGATGAAGGGAGGGAGGAGGTTTACAATTTTCCTCCTTTCAAGGTGATGCGCTGCCATAGGTGTTCTGCTGCTTACCTCTCTCCTCGTTTGAGGGAGGAGGATATGGTGGGTTTTTACCAGGATCCTTCGTACTACTCCTCCTCCTCTTCTCCCCTTGGTTACTCTGACTATTCGGCCCAGGCAAAGGGTCTTGAGAAGAGCTTTAGGGTCCTCGCCAAGAAGCTTAAAAATATGGGTGTAACAGGGGGCTCGCTGCTTGAGATAGGCTGTGGACCAGGAATCTTATTGAAGGCGGTAGGTGATCTATTCTCTCACAAAGTGGGTGTGGATTTTTCGCGGTCTGCTTTGGAAAAAGCCAAGGCATATGCCCATGAGGTTGTGGTGGGTGGAATAGAGGTTCTTCCTAAGACCAGAAGATTTGATACGGTGGTGGGAGTGAGCCTCATAGAGCATGTCTATGAACCCATAGCCTTTATGAGAAGTGTGGTTAGCCATGTTGAAGAAGACGGGGCCATAGTGATGGTGACACCTGATTTTGATGGTATTTGGAGGAAAGTTTTGGGAGAGAGATGGCCCTCTTTTAAGGTTCCAGAACATGTGATCTTCTACAATAGAAATAGCTTGAGACTCTTAGGGGAAGTATGCGGCTTAACCAGCAGTTTTTTCTATTTCACCCAGTTTGCTCTTCTATCCTTGGTCTTGAATAGTCTGGGAATGGATGGGCTTTTGAAAGCCTTGGATGGGCTACAAGGCCTTTCTTTACCCTTGCCCCACACTATGCTGGGGGTGGTGTTTAAGAGGCAAGGTCATGGCAGTTGAGCTTTCTGTTGTGGTGCCTGTGCACAACGAAGAGGGTGTTTTGCCCCGCTTCTTTGAAGAGCTTAAAAGGGTTATGGATTCCCTTTCCCTATCGTGGGAGGTGATCTTTGTTG
>JALWSI010000140.1 GCA_027080315.1 bacterium
GAACAGGATGTATAGCCCTTGCCATTCCTGTATGGGCTATGGCAGAGACCCTTGAGCATTGAACTTTGCTTAACCGGGCATTTGTAGCCACCAGAACCAAGGTTGTGTTTGCCTGAAAATCGGGCACGGTTCTCACTATTCCCTCTCTCATGGATTTAGCGGTATCCAAGAAGCTTCCCGTCTCAGGATCCCTTGCCCCAGCCAGGATCCTGCCATCCTCAGCAACAACATCTCCAAACGCATTTATAACCGACAAGGCAGAAACCATGAGTTCACCTGCCTGCTCCACCGCCCATCCCTGTCCACCTTTGGTACCCAAAGGTGTTCCTCTCAACTTCCCCACCACAGCCCCTGTACCGGCTCCACGACTGCCCAGTTCAACCCTGCTACCCGCCTTTAAACAAGCCTGATAGGCATCCTCTTTCAAAGGATAGGCATAGGGCTCCCCTATGAAGAGATCAAAGACAACTGCCGTGGGAACTATGGGAATCACCAAGTGATCTATGCGAGCCCCCCATCCCTGCTCCAGGAGAAATTGAAGCACTCCATCTGTGGCTCCCAGACCAAATGTTGATCCACCTGTGAAGAGAACACCGTGTATTCTTCCCCCTGATCTGTTCAAAGCCAAGGAGTCACAAGACCTAGTCCCAGGAGCACCTCCTCTAATATCTATGCCTCCTATAGCTCCATCAGGGAATAATGCGACAGTACACCCCGTGCATTTATGCGGATCAGAGTAACTGCCAATTAAGAGATTTTTTAAAGGAACCTCAGCCATACAACATCAATAAGACGGTGGTATGTGCCTGAAAGGCGGAGGAATCTCCCTTGGCATGGGTCTATTCACCCTCCTGTGACGAGGGGGGAACGGAAGAACATATCTACCCGGCACTATGTAGAACGGGAGCTTTGAAGGGTTTATCGCCCTACGTCCTATGTATATGCCAGAAAGGGAAGGCTCCCCTGAGATTCTCAGGTCAAGCATAAGCTTCTCCCCTGTCCACCTGAAATCAAAGCCTTCGGGCTCTTCCTTCACCTTACCCTTGAATGTCAGAAGATTTGGAGGGGTCACCTTTGTCTTGTCCTTCTTCTCTAAGTTCACCCTTCTACAAAGCTCAATTGAGCCCTTTATGTCCTTAATGGTTCCCGAAAACCTCTCTTTCTTCTCCAAACTCTGCCATCTCAAGTGCCAAACATCTCCAGTATGCCAAAATAGGTAGTGGGGCTTTTTGGTGGTCACCTCAGGAATTCCACTTGCAACTCCCGAAGATATGTTAACGTAAGAAGCTGATGGAGCCCCCGTAACGGAGAACGGTACTCCAGTGGGTCGTATGGCTCTTTTGCCGATATAAACTTTGGTAGGTAGATGATCACCTTCAATGTAAAGATCCAAAATTAGTTTTCTACCCGACCAGGTAAAGTCAAAACCCTCTGGCTCCTCTTTCACCTTACCCTTAAAAGAGATGGTATCATCTTCTTTCTTAACTTTGTCCTTCCTCTCAAGATTCACTCTCTCTTCTAAAGATATACTGCCATCTACAGCCCTTAATGTGCCGCTAAATCTCGCTTTCTTTTCAGGGCTCTGCCATCGTATGTGCCATAAGTTTCCGTAATGCCACACCAAATAGTGAGGATCATCGTCGGTAATCACAGGTCTTTCAGCGGTAAGGCTGTAGGATACAGAAGGCTCTTTACCAAAGACATTAGCCACCATACCCAACACCATCAACACTACCCAAAAGGCTAACTGTAACCGGTCTTTCTTCATTAACTACCTCCTGGTAAATCAAAAGGGGGACCCCAAAAACAGACCGTAGGATCCCCCTTAGAGACCTTTGAGCTATTCATACAACTCCAAACTAAAGTAGGTGCACTCCCATTTCCCATTAGGATCCAAGTCAGTAAGGTCATCTTTCACCGTAGCTGGAACAACCAAAGTGTAGAACCAGTACGTGGTGTCTAGATAGATGTTTTGATTAAGAAGAGGATCCTTCAGGTTGAAGGGTGGGATAACCTCTTCATCCACGTTGTCTTGAACGTTCTTTTTCCAGGGTTTTATTGTGTTGGACTCCGTCATAAGCTCAAAATGTCCATCACTGTTCAAGAAGTAAAGATCATTATGATAGTTGCCACACTTGTCGGTGTATGGGATCTGAATGGCAACATAGATATTAACGGCAAGGGGATTGCCAGAGCTATCTGTGTACTGGGGAAAGCTTAAAGAGAGTTTCATGGTTTTCCCCTTGGTGGTAGCCACCTCGCCTACCCCAACATAAATCCCATTGGCTGGATCTGGATCGGTTTTGGGTTTCTTTATTACAACCACTCTATCGTCCCCAGATGGCAGTTCATTGGTGAATCTCTCTCCACCTCCCTGGTAAGCCAAGGTGGAGATATAGGTGTTCTCTCCACTTGCCATTAGTCCCGTAACAACCACCACTGAGTCGTCTGGGGTCACCGCCACGGATTTAGCGTACTCGTCGTTTGAAGACGTTGTAAGGGCAGCCCACTTAATATTCCCTCCCGAGGTATCTTTGGATTCCACAAAGATGGTTCGATAATTGTAATCAACTCCATCGTAAGAATAACCTGTAACTATCACATTGTCAGACGAGTCAATGACCATGGAAGAAACCCTATCTCTATAGTCTTCGCTGCCATCCTGCAAAAACCATTTAACAGTCCCATCCGAACCAAACTTGACAACAAAGAAATCATCGCTGTTATACTCATAGTATCCCGCTACATAGATATTCCCATCGCTGTCCAAAGCAAGCGTAACGGGATGATCGTTCACCTTCATATCATTCATATCAAACCACTTAGCCCACTTTAAGTTGCCATCAGAATCGTACTTTAACAGTAGAGTATCATTATCTCCTCTGCTTGCATTCACAGCCTCCGCCAACACATACACATTGCCGCTACCATCTATTGCCACATCTACGGCCCTTGATTGATTGCCGGTATTGTACAGCTTACTCCACTTCTCATTTGTGTAATCGTAAACAACAGTGATAATTCCAGAGGTTGTGGCATTTTGAGTATTACCCACCACAACCAGATAGCTGGTGTTTGCCGCAACCCCAACCGCCGTACAGTTGTAACTTGTACTCCCTTTCTCTTTTATCATCTTCTGGGTTCCGTCATCCTTGAATACCGCTGTCTTGATGTAGAGGTAAGTTCCGTTGTAGGCGGTTCCCGTCACTATTCCTAAACCTGCTGCAGCGGCAACATCAACTATTCCTCCCTCTGCATATGAGCCATCCCCGTAATCCACAGTCTTTGGAAAATGCGAGTCTTTGTTTCCTTCAGAATCGTAGAGTGTGATTATACCCGTATTGTTGCCTGTTCCATTGGCCAAGGTACCACCCAAAAAGATGTTCGCTCCATCAGTGGCAAGCCCTCTTAATGTTCCATCAGGGAGATCGGTAACGGTGGTAGCATCCCCATTTGTAGCATTGTAAAGAACCATGGTGAAAGATCCGGTTTTGGTCCCCGCTACTGCAACCATACCATTATTGGCTGCCACTGCATATACGGGATTATCGCTGCCGCTAACGTTATTTGGCCCCCACAAAACATCTCCCTCTGCTGCTAACGCTCCCCCAGAGTACAGGGCCAAAAAAACCGCAGCAAACACCAACAACATTACTTTTCTGTACATCACATACCTCCTTTTCCCTTAATCTCGTTAATGGAGTATAAACCAACAAGTGCTGTAAAATCAAGGGAGGATGAACATATGCGTCTCTTCATTACCGGAACAGATACAGGAGTAGGCAAAACGGTGATAGCCGGTGGATTGGCAATGGGTTTTAGGAAGCTTGATAAACGTGTAGGTGTTCTTAAACCAGCGGAAAGCGGGTGTGGAGAAGCACTCCATCCCCAAGATGGAACCTTCCTCAGGTTCTGTGCAGACTCTGGTCAATCTCTGTCAGAGATCGTCCCTTACCTCTATGCTTTACCACTTGCCCCTGCAGTTGCCGCAATTGAGGAATCAAAACCCGAGATTGATCCTTGCCATCTCATTAACCTACTAAACATTATTGAAGAAAATTACGATACAGTGATTGTAGAAGGTGCAGGAGGGCTTCTGGTTCCCATGGGCAGTGGTTTAACCTGCGGAGACCTGGCCAAAATCTTCAACGCCTCTCTGGTTGTGGTGGCACGACCCAACTTGGGAACCATAAACCACACCCTCTTAACGGTTAGAGTGGCCAAAGCTATGGGATTAAAGGTTAAAGCAGTGGTGATAAATCAACATGACCCAAAAGGAGGGGGATTAGAGCAGAGAAGTAACCCCGAGGTGATAATGAAGATGCTTGATAACGTGCCTGTATATACGGTGCCACCTTTCAATGATCTGGTGGTGGAGAAGTGCGAGTTGGGAGAGATGAAAAAGTTCCCTTGGGAAAGACTAACAGAGGCACTTCTATGACTGGAGTTGGGAACTGGTGATAAGGAATGGTGTTTATTCCGCCCATAGGTAAACCATCCTCGGCAACAGCGGAGGGTATAGCTGAAGAGACCGGCTTCAAGGTGGGAGAGGTTCTTGAGGGAAGGGTGGTACGCCCTGTGGGAGATCGCTATCTCTTCGTGGATATTGGTAAGCAGTTGAGGGTTAAGATTCACTGGGAGATGCCCTTTGAGATAAAACCAGGAGAGATCTTGAACTTTGAGGTGGTCTCTGAAGATCCCCTCACCTTTAAGTTGGTTGATAAGCAAGAATCTACAAAGAGGCCCTATCAACCACCCTCCACCTACTCAGAAAAGGCCGATAAAGAGAAGGTGGAGATATCTCCAAATGGAAAAGATAAGCCACCTCCCAAAGTCACCTACGATCCCTTAAGATCCAAAAGGGATCTGCCTTCTCCTAAGGTCCATAAAGAAGAGTCCCTGTCCCCCAGAGCATCGGCCAAAAAGGTCGCAGCTTCAGAGACACCAGACGATACAACTATAGAGAAGGCACCCTATCCAGAAGAAAAGGCAAGCCCTCTCCCTTCTTCACTTACCCGGAAAGGGCTATCCTTTTCCCCTGTTATTGAAGAAGGAGTCTCTCCTTACTCCTTTGACGAGCTGGCAGATTCCGTGGTCTCCCTTCTTGCCGATGAGCCCTTCTTCTCCCTTTACACTTCAGAGGATCCCTCTGCCTCGCCAAAACCAACCTCTAATATGGAGCTTCTCAAAAACATCATCCTAAAAGGTTTAAGTGAAAAGGACCTCTCTCTATTGAGAGAGCTTTTCAAAGGGGCAAATGTAAAGATAGGGGATCTTTTGAAGACCATCCAGAACGTTTTTGAAGAAACGTTATCCCCTTCTGACGAAAATCAAGTACTTGAT
>JALWSI010000141.1:0-1151 GCA_027080315.1 bacterium
ACCGTTACCAGCAGCAGAGTTTCCGCTGAAGGTGTTGTTTGTTAGGGTGAAAGTGGCGTAACCATATTGTGGAACAAACTCTGCGAACACATATGTGCCGCCGCCATTATCAGCAGCATTGTTTCCACTGAAGATGTTGCCCGTTAGCGTTACAGTACCTGCATATGTTTGCAGCCAGAGGCCGCCCCCGGCATCAGAGGCAGCATTGTTGCCAGTGAAGGTGTTGTTTGTCAGCGTGGCATTGCCAACTACTGTAACAACAATTGCGCCGCCGCCCTCATTGGTAGCATTGTTGCCAGTGAAGGTGTTGTCGGTCAGCGTTACACTCCCATTTGATATTGTTGTCACAGATATGCCGCCACCATGAGCAGCAGAATTGTCCTTGAAGGTGCATCCTTCAAGGGTAATATTAGCGTTATTTGTTATTGCCACAACCCCGCCGCCACTTCCAGAGGGATTATTGCCATTTTGGAAGGTGAGGTCGCGGATGGTTATATCGGAGCCTGTGTCATCACTAAGGCCGGTGGTACTAATGTTCATTATCTGCACACTGTTGCCACCGTCAAGGCTGTGCCCGTTTCCATTGATGGTAAGGGTGTGTCCTTGCTCACCAGAGTAAGTAAGGGTAGAGGTTATGTTCATGTTATCCTGGACGTTGATTACATCATCCTCACCGTTTCCCTGTGCCTGTGTAAGGGCATCCTGAAATTTTTCTTCTGTTGAAACATTGAATGTTGCAGCTCCTGCCCCAGAAAAAACACCCATCGCCAGAACGACCATTACACAAAGCAGGAATCTTCTCATGGCTTTTCCTCCTTGACGATCTCTGATCCTTCTTACCTTATCCCTCCATTCCCAGTAAGGAATATCTCTTTTCATGCCCAGGTGTTGTTACAGAGCCTCGTAACCTTCAACCTCTGGATATGCCGCATTCCTAATATCTCACCCTATCCCTCGTTTGCAAGAAAGCCTGTACGGCAAGCATATTTCCAGAAGAACCTATAATTTTTGCGGTGACTGCGCATTCCGACCCAAGCTCACAGGTGATTTAAGGCCGTCTTTTTGGGGCCTTTCAGCTCTTCACTTCGCCTCGTTGAAGGTGAAACCGGCCTTTGGGCTGGTGCCCAAGATGCTGCTTAGGTCATTGGGAT
>JALWSI010000141.1:1161-5276 GCA_027080315.1 bacterium
AAGTAGATGCCTGCAAGGTCGCCAGCCTCAATGAGGCCGTTGCTGGCGGAAAGCACAACGCTGGCCTCCAGTGGCTCATTGGTTCCGTCATCTAACTTAAGCCAAAGCAGGTAGCCTTTTGCATTCTCAACCTGGTTCCAGGCGAACACCACAAGGTAGTCTGCAGCATCAAAGTCGTTGTAGTTTATTGCGCTGTTGTCGCTGGGCCATACAAGGCTCACTGCCGTGCCCGTGCCGCCGCTGCCTGAGCATGAAGGTATTTGAACCGCCACGGTCTTGCATGGCTGAGAGTTGCCGTAGCTGGAATGTGTTTTGATGTAGAAGTGGTAGGTTCTGCCGCAGGGCAGGTTGTTGAAGGTGTAGCTTGTGGCGGTGCCGTCCTTCACCCACTTCCATAACTGGTCTGAATCGGCGTTGTAGATGAGATACCCCTCTGCTCCTCTCACCGCTTTCCAAGTAAGAGTTACACTTGCAACACAGCCTGCTTGGCAACCAGAGGTGGATGCCTCAACATTTGACGGAGCAGCGGGAGGGGCAAAGAAGACAGGCTGGTATTCGTCTGCCCCCATGTCAACCACATGGGTTCTGTCACCGTCTCCGTCAAGTATGCGGTTGTCGCCCTCAAAGTCCGTTGCAGGAATCTGGGGAGCGGTATTGCAGCCCACGTCTATGCAAGGGGAGTTTTTGGTAAGGTGGAGGTCCCCGCTATTGGGGTCTGCAAAAAGGGGATTATCCGAAATGTTGCTGCCGTGGTTGTAGTTGGCTAAATTGGTGACCACGAGGCAATCTGAATTTCCGTCAAAGTCGTTACAGGAGAAATCGTTGTTGTAGATATTTTGAAAACCACTATTTCCTTCAATACGAACATAAGCATCGTTACCGCTCCCATTTGCATTGTTCTGCCAGAGTATGTTGTTGTATAGGTTAAGGTTATCATTCTCTGTGCCAAGATAAGCGTAGATACCACCGCCAGAGTCTCCTGAAGCTGCAGTGTTGTGGTAGAATGAGTTGTTAATAATGTTTGCTGTGGAGTTATAGGGCTCAACGAAAATACCCCCGCCGTCGGTGGCATTGTTTTGTGAGAAGGTGGAGTCACTAACGGTTAGGTTGTTACTTCCACTACCAAGGGCAGCCCCGCCGCCGTAGCTACCAGCATTGTTCTGTGAGAAGTGGGAGCCGCTAACGGTGACACTGCCATTTACACTGAAAAGCATAGCTCCGCCGCCGCCAGAGTCGGCGGTAGCTTTGTTCTCCGAGAAGGTGGAGTCATTAACAGTGATAGTGCCATTTTCACTAACAAGGGCAGCTCCACCTCCGCCGCTGACAGAATCGGAGGTATTATTTTCAAAATAGGAGCTGCTAATGGTAAGGTTGCCACTTCCATTACTGACAAGTAGGGCTCCGCCGCCACCTACACAAGAGTCGGAGGTATTATTCTCAGAGGTATTGTTTTTAAAGGTGGAGTCGCTAACAGTGAGGGTGCCATTTACACTAACAAGTAGAGCCCCGCCTCCGCCGACCCCGATAGCCTTGTTCTGTGAGAAGTGGGAGTTACTGACAGTGGACCTGCCGTTTTTACTAGCAAGGACAGCTCCACCTCCGCCGCTGACAGAGTCGGAGGTATTATTTTCAAAAGAGGAGTTACTAATAGTAAGATTGCCACTTTCACTAATAAGTAGAGCTCCGCCGCCGCCGTTGCCATCGGCACTATCTACCTTGTTCTCTGAAAAGGTGGAGTCACTAACAGTGACACTGCTGCTTTCACTAACAAGAAAAGCCCCTCCTCCTCCGATATCGCCGTGGGCCTTGTTTTGTGAGAAGTAGGAGTTACTAAGAATGACCCTGCCGCTTGTGCTACCAAGGGCAGCTCCTCCTCCACCATCGTCGCTGGTGTTATTCTCAAATCTTGAGTTTATCACCTTTACGGTAGCATTGCAGGCACTTGCAGCCAGCCCTCCTCCAATAAAGTCGGTGTTACCATTCTTAAAGATCAGACCGTTGATGGTGATGTTGGCTCCCACGTCCTCACAGTCTTCACTCTCGTTGCCTGAGTTATCTATGTTCATGATCTGAACGGTGTGGTTGCCATCAAGGATGGGACGGTTATTGGGGTTCTGGGCCTGTATGGTGAGCTCTCTGTCTCCCCCTTTTTTTACGTATTTGAGGGTTTGAGCGATGTTGTAAGTGCCGGGGGCTACAATGATGGTGCTGTCCTCACCATCATCCTTTGCTTTATCAAGTGCCTTCTGGAATGAGCAGGGGTTTGCCTGGGTACAGCCGGTGTCAGCCCCATTAGCAGAGACATAGTAGGTTCTTGCTCCCCATCCCGTGCTTGCAAAGAAAAAGATGGAGCATATCGCCATTGCAAAAAGCAGGACCTTGGGGCTGAGGTTGTGGTTGGAACTGGCGAGCTTATTTTCCATCACACCTAAAAAACGAGCTCTCATTTTATACCATCCTACGTTTGAGACATTGTGCCAATAAGTGCTTGTCCCAGATAGCATATGAAATGTAAACAGGTTGAGGAAGGTTTTTTACGGATTTTTGGTTTGATTTTCTCAATAAACTCTGAGCTAAGCAAATAAGAAGGGTGAAAGCCCCAGCCCTTAGTCAGTTCTTGGCCTGTATCTATCGGCTCATTTTGCCTTGTTGAGGGTGGAACAGGCCTTTGAGTGGCTGTTCAGTATGCCGTTCAGCTCAATGGAATTGCTAAGGGCGCTTACCTCTTTCACTGCGCAGTAATCTGTCCCACTAAACCTCAAGAGAGGGTGTTAAGCCAGTCTTTTAGCCTGTTCATTCCTTCTTTGAGTTGCTCTAAGGTGTTGGCATAAGAGAATCTGATGTAGAGGTTTGTGTTGTTGCTTCCAAAATCAACCCCGGGGGTTATGCCAATGTGGGCCTCTTCAAGGGCCCTTTTGCAGAAAGAGAACGAGTCTTTGGTGTACTTTGAGATATCTGCGTAGATGTAGAAGGCCCCTTGGGGAACAGGATCTACGGGAATCTCCATCTCCTTCAGGGCCTCTATTATGTAGTCTCGCCTTTTGCGGTAGATAGAGACCTTTTGGCGCAGCTCTTCCATCACCTCGGGGTTGAAAGAGGCAAGGGCAGCCTTCTGGGCAACAGCAGGTGGGCAGATGAAGAGGTTTTGAGCAATACACTGCATAAGCCTCACCATCTTCTGAGGCACCACCATCCAGCCTAAGCGCCAGCCCGTCATCAAAAAGAACTTTGAGAATCCGTTTATCACCAAGGCCTCGTCTGTGAACTCAAGAACCGAGGGCACCCGTTCTTGGGTGTAGGTGATTCCGTGGTAGATCTCGTCAGATATGATGGTGACCCCCTTGGCCTCAGCGGTTCTAACTAAGCTTTCAAGCTCTTGGTGAGAGTACACGGCTCCTGTGGGGTTGGAGGGTGAGTTAAGCACCAGAGAGCCGATCCCTTCAATCTGCTCAGGGACCACCTTAAAGCCTTGAGCTGCAAAGACATTTATGGGTTTCCATTGCCCACCCAAGAAGTTCACCATGTTCTTGTAGCATGGATAGCCAGGGTCAGGTAGCCCGCAGATACCGCCGCTTTCCAAGGCTATTCTAAGCGCCGCCATAAGGGCAGGGGAGGAACCTGGGGTGAGCACTATTCTCTCAGGAGAGACTTCCACCCCGTAGCTCTCCTTGTAGTATGATGAGATCGCCTCCTTCAGCTCGGGAATTCCAACGCTCTGGGTGTAGAAGGTTGCCTTTTGGGCAAGAGCCTGTCGGCCTGCTTCAATAACCTTTTGGGGAGTAGGAAAGTCTGGCTCTCCCACCTCCATGTGCACCACGTCTATTCCCTGAGCCTCAAGCTCTTTGGCCCTCTCAAGTATGTCCATCACAATGAAAGAGGATATCTCCATCTCATCGCCTCCGGTTGATGCGTAAAGAGATACTAATCAAGAGACCGCCCTTCTACAAGCTTTTGAAAGAGTTCAAAGAGCACAGGGGCTTTTTCTTTTACCTCAGAGGCCCTGTGGGCGAACTCTCCCTTTGGGGTGATCTCGTCTCCCCTGAGCCAAGCTTCAAAGGCCTGGGCGAACTGTTCTTGAGGGTTTCTGGCCGAGTGGCTGTCTAAGGGCTCTCCAC
>JALWSI010000142.1 GCA_027080315.1 bacterium
CATAGAGGGCTTCGTCTGCCCGTGAAAGCAGAGAGTCAATGTCTATGCTCTCTATCTCTTCCCACGATGCCTCTGCCACTCCAAAAGTGGCTGTAACTTGCCTTGGAATACCGAAGGGTGTCTTCTCTATCTTTCTTCGCAACCTCTCTGCTACCTCAACGGTGCTTGTCATATCGCTTTTGGGGCAAAGAATCACAAACTCTTCTCCCCCGTATCTACCAACTATGTCTGCCTCTCGGCTAAAATCCCTCACGATTGCCGCTACTTCTTTTAGCACCTTGTCTCCCGCCTGATGCCCCCAGGTGTCGTTGATAGACTTGAAGTTGTCTATGTCCAGAATCACCATTGATAAGACCTCGCTGTACCTTTTGGCTCTTTTTAGAGCATGTTCGGCACTCTCCATCCATCTGCGACGGTTATATACCTGGGTGAGTTCGTCCAAGGAGGCTTTCATTTCAAGGTTCCTGTTCATCTCTATCCTTTTTATGGTTGAACCTGCCATCTCTGCTAACAGTTCAACAAGAAGAAGATCGTTCTCTGATACCCCCCGTTTCGTATATTTTCTATCTGCTGCCATTACCCCATAGGCTTCTTGGGCCCCGGGAACGCGTATTGGAACTACGAGAAACGCCTTAGATCTGAATCTATCCAAGTTTGAATATGGCGGTTTCATCTGAAACTCCGTAGGGATGATATCTTCTTCGGTGAAGAGACAAGATTCTCCCTCTTTGCATACAACAAAAAAGGCACCTGACTCTTCAGAATAGGGAAGCTCTACTGCTAAGTTGCATAGGTCTTCGTCGGTATCTCCACAACTATTACTCATAATCAGGCTCTCTCCTTTTTTGATAAACACTACCACTCTGTCAAAATCAAAGGTGTTTTTAACCGTTCTCATTAGTATATGGAGCACTTTCTTCTCATCAGATGCCTTGCTTATCTCAACTGCAGAGTTGCTCACCTTTATCATATTATCTTTGAATCCTCGTTGTATCTCATCTAATCCTAGGCTTATATCTTCTATCAGCTTGTTTCTTTCCTCCATCTTTTTAGACATCTCGCTTTCTCTTTTCTTCTTGAAGGCAGATATAACACACATAATGGTGAATATGGTTACCGATATTAGGATCAGATAGAGGTAGAGAATTCCCCTATAATAGACCTCTTTTCCTTGAAGTCCCATGACTATTTCAATAAAGAGCCACCCTGCTGGTATCAGAAGGCCCCATATAATTCCTCTAAGCAATACTTTGCTGTGAAGAAATGCCTCTCTATCATAAAGCTGCTCTTCACTTCTTAAAGGAGTAACACCGGAAAAAGAAGAGCCGATTAACTTATCATGATGGTTCTTAAGCCAATGGATCATTAGAGGGCCGTAATAACTTCTCTTCTCCATCTCGTTTCTCCTATTATAGCCGAGATTTACCTGCCCTCTCCTCTTCAGTCTCTATGAATATAAAATTTGAATGGCTATTACAATATGCTAATTTAAAATTTTTTGAAAAAATTTTTAGATGGATAATTATGGTTAGCTATCCTTAGAATGTTAGCCCTTATATTGCTTCATACGAGTTCTACATTGCTTTAAAGATAGGCACAACATGTTGTATATCTTATGGTGTTGACCTGTAGATATTGATGTTCAATTGCATTATGGGTAGGTATCTGTTTTGGATCTAATACTTTTTCTTGAATCAGTTAGTTTGCTTCCTCCAAACCTCTTCAATCTTGTCTGTTTCGTTTGTAAGGGTTGTTGATTTAGTTTATCGGGTTTGTTGAGTTTTGGGTTTTAAGTTTTAAGAATCTCAGCAACTTACGTCTTAGGCCTTATTCAGTCCTCGGCACTCAGTCCTTACTATCTTACTCTTTACTCCTTACACCTCATGTTCTAAGCTCAGGGCTTCCTGATCTCTGGGTTCAGTTCTCTTTACTTTCCTCTTCGTGCTTGTGGTATTCGGAGTTTAACAATAGGGATGATGCTTACCTTCTTTTACAAGCGGAAGCTGGAAGGTAGATCCTTTGACCTGGCCGTATGAGGCTTGATTTTAGTCCATTTATCCTTTTCAACACAGAGACCGTTGTTCTGTTCCTCTTCGCTATTTTGGCTAAGGTTTCTCCCTTCTTCACGGTGTGCCAGCAACCAGTGTTCTTCTTAGTGGTTCTTCGTCTCTTTGTTTTAGCGCTCCTTTTTTTGTAGATGTACCTCCCGCATCTTTTAGAGGGGATCTTGAGGATTTGTCCCACCCTTATCCTGCTTGATCTCAGGTGGTTTGCCCGTTTTATCTTTGACACTGTGGTGCCGTAGCGCTTTGCCAGCACAGATAGAGACTCTCCTCTTCTCACTTTGTGTTTGCAGATTCCCACGGTGCGCACCTTCTTTCTTGAAGCGCTTTTTGAGGGGCGTGGTAGGTAGATAGGCTCTAAGTGGCGTGGCCGATGGGGTTTGGGGGTTTTGCTTGCAATCTCTTGGTTGGGCACCTCTTTTCTTGAATCAAGGTATATACAGGCACCGTGGGCTATGGCTTCAGCGGCCCTCTCTTGAAAGATGTAGCTTCTTATCATCTGGGCCTCTTGCGGGTTAGAGATGAACCCAAGCTCTACCAGCGCTGAGGGTATTCCGGGGTTTTTCAAAACCACGAACCTTGCCCTTTTCAGGCCTCCAGACTTCAGGCCTGTTCTTGAGACCAGCTCTCGCAGAAGTATATCCCCAAGGATCCTACTCTCCATTAAGGAGTAGTCCTGGGCCAAATCAAGTATGATTCTGTTCACGTACTTATTTTCGCTGAACTCTATCTGGCTCATCATGTCTGCGGTGTTCTCTATCTTTGCCAACATAGAGGCTAAGCTGTCACTGGCTCCCTTGTTTGAGAGGGTAAAGACCATTACCCCCTTGGCCTTACGGCTGGGGGCTGTGTTGCAGTGTATGCTTATGAAGAGATCGGCTTTGTAGTCGTGGGCTATCTCAACCCTTTTATAAAGCGGCACAAAGTAATCTCCGTTTCTCGTTAGATAGGCTTTCATGTGGGGATTTCTGTTTATGGCTTTCTGGGCTAACTTTGCTACTTTTAAAACGATATCTTTCTCCCTGATGCCGTAGCGGCCTATGGCCCCTGGATCGTTTCCTCCGTGCCCGGGGTCCAGTACCACTATGAACTTCTTTTCGGCCTTCACCTTTCTTGCTGTCTCTTCTCTCTCCTCCCGTTGCTTCTCAACCACCTCTTTGCCCTTCATTATGTCTATCACTACCCTGTGGTAGGGGATGGCCTTTGTGGGCTTCAGGGTGAACACATTGAAAGCGTAGGGCTTTTCCAACTCTATGGTGACAATCTGTTTGCCATCTCTGTACTTCCAGGTGATCCTTTTCACCACCCCGTCTTCCACAGTCATGGTGCCGGGATTGAGAATGCGATCTCTAAAGAGCTCTATCTCTATTCGACAGGGATGGTAGAGCAAGTGGTATTTGTAGGGAACATCCACCTGTAGGTCCAACGAGACCCTTGTGTGATCAGGGGCTGTCCATCTCCTCACCTTTTGGAGGGCATGGGCAGGGCACGAGAGTATCCCCACCAACAGGGCAGCCATAGTTGCCACCTTTATTATTGCCTTACTCTTTTTCACTGAGTCACCGCTTCGCAGACCCTCATTGCGTAAAGAACGTCCTCTTTTATTTGAGCCACCAACTCAGCAGGAGAGCTGAATCTCATCTCGTCCCTTATTCTCTCCACAAACTCTATTGAGATCTCTTTCCCCAAAAGGTCTCCTTCAAAGCCTATAAGGTGGGTTTCAACCCTTGTCTCTTCAGTCTCTCCAAATGTGGGGTTTTTGCCTATGTTGGTGACAGATGTGTAGCAACCTCCTCCATTCAATAGGGTTTTGGTTAGGTAGGTTCCCCTTTTGGGGATTAGAGATCTGGGGCTGGGTTCCAGGTTTGCAGTTGGAAAGCCGAGTTTTCTTCCCCTTTGATCTCCTTTCTTCACCTTTCCAAAGAGACGATAGTGTCTGCCCAGAAGCTCTGCTGCTCTACCCACGTCTCCTTCATCCCTCAATAGCCTTCTTATTCTTGTGCTGCTTACCGGTTCTCCATCTACCATAACCGGTGGGATCACCTTTACAGGAAACCCTGCCTTTTTTCTCAAAAAGTTTATGTCTCCCTTGCGGTCTTTTCCAAACCTGAAATCTGGACCAATAACCAAATACTCGCACTCCAATCTCTCTGTTAGAATCTCTTTCACGAATCTCTCATGGCTCCAGCTGGCAAACTCTTTTGAGAACTCTATGGCTACAAATATGTCCACCCCGTATCTCTCAAGGATCCTCTGTTTTACCTCAAATGGGGTTAAAAGTGGAGGGGCCTTTTGTGGACATATCACCCAAAGGGGGTGGGGAAAGAAGGATAAAACCAGGGTTTTGTATCCTTTCTTAAGGGCCTTTGTGCGAGCCTCTTTTATAAGCTGTTGGTGTCCGAGATGTATCCCGTCAAAGTTGCCTATGGTCACAGATGTGGGTTGGTTAAAATGAGGAATCTCCGTTCCCTTTCCAGCGTAGGTGATCACTCTATCACCCCCATCTCTTTCAGGCTGACGAAGCCTTTTTTTGCCACAATCACGTGATCAAGAAGGGGAATCTCAAGGAGCTTTCCTGCCTGTGCCAGCCTTTTAGTTAGGGCTATGTCAAGCTCACTTGGGGTTGGGTCTCCGCTTGGATGGTTATGAACAATGATCACTGCGGCGCACGAGCTTTCTATTGCAGGCTGAAACACCTCTCTTGGATGGGCAGGGCTGGAGTTCAGGGTGCCAATGGAGATGATCTCTTCTCTCACGAGTTTGTTTCTTGTATCTAAGTAAAGCCCTTTTAGGTGTTCTTTTTTAAGACTTGCCATGGATCTTGAGTAATTGAAGACGCTTTTGGGAGAAGACAGGAAGATCTCGTCAGTCTCTTTGAATAGCCTTTTGCCCAGCTCAAACACCGCAGCAACCTGACAGGCCTGTGTGAAGGGTAGATCCAAGGAGGCTTGCAGCTCTTGAACGCTTTGCCCTCTTAAAAGATCCCAATTTCTATACTGATCCACGATCCTCATAGCCCTTTCAATCACCCCTTCTTTTCTGCTACCTTTTCCTAAAATTACCGCCATGAGTTCGTGGTTCTTCAGCGCTCCGGGTCCCAGGCGTTTCATCTTCTCTCTGGGCCTTTCTTCAAGGGGAGTCTCTTTCAGGTTCAATCTTTCCATGGGCAGGTATTATTC
>JALWSI010000143.1 GCA_027080315.1 bacterium
CGGCCCGATAGCCAAGCCCGGAATGCCGCAGAGAGAGAGAAGGTGGAGGTCAGGCTCTACCGTGTCATCTACGATCTTCTTGACGACGTTAAGAAGGTTCTGGAGGGCATGCTGGGCACAGAGACTCAGGAAGAGGTGGTGGGCAGAGCAGAGATCCGAGAGGTGTTCAGCGTTCCCAAGATAGGAAAGGTGGCTGGATGCTATGTCCTTGAAGGCACCATTCAGAGAACCTCATCTGTAAGGCTCATAAGAGATGGGGTTGTTATCCACGAAGGTAAACTGGCCTCTCTGAAACGGTTCAAAGACGACGTGAAAGAGGTGGCTGCTGGATACGAATGCGGCATGCACATTGAGGGGTTCCAGGACATCAAAAAGGGAGACATTATTGAAGCCTACACCACCCAAGAGGTGGCCAGAAAGCTTGAAGAGACCAAGGCGTAGCCTATCTTTCTTTGAAGAATCAGCAACTAAAGAAGGCTGAAAGATGGTTATAGGTGCCTGTAGAATAGAGCTGGGCCTCTTTGGAGTGCACTCCCTGAAGGCCAAGAGAAGCATAATTAAAGGATTAAAAGAGAGATTGAGAAAGAGGTTCAATGTGGCGGTGGCAGAGGTTGACTCAATGGATTCCCATCAGAAGGCGGTGCTGGGGGTTGCTTATGTCTCAAACGACCCCTCACATGCCAACAGCATCATGGACAAGGTGATAGACTTTGTTGACCGCGACCGGTCAGTAACTCTTTTAGAAAGCGAGATAGAGATAATATAATGGCAACCAGAAGAATGGACAGAATAGCAGAGCTCATTCAGCAAGAGCTCTCAATAATGATCACCAGTCGCCAGATAAAGGACCCTCGGCTTGTGGGAATGGTGACTATAACCCGGGTTAAGGTGGCCCCTGACCTATCCCAGGCGGTGGCCTACTTCTCGGTAATGGGAACAGAGAAGGAGCAGAAGAGCTCGGCAGCCGCCTTAAAAAGCGCCGCAAGCTACATGCAAGGGGTGGTTAGCAGAAACCTAAGGCTCAAAAAGACCCCTCATTTGAGCTTCAAAGAGGACACCTCTATGGAAGAGGCCTTCAAGATCTACAACCTTCTTGAGAAGATAAAAGAGGATAAGGAGCCTGAATAGATGGCCACAAGCCCGCTTAGAGAGATCTGGGAAAAGCTGTGCTCTTACAAAGAGATAACCATTCTAACCCATAAGAGTCCTGATGGAGACGCAATAGGGTCGGTTCTTGCAATAAGCACAGCATTGGAAAGAATAGGAATAACCACCCGCCTGTACAACCGCCACGATGTGCCCATGGTTTACAGGTTTCTGCCTGGCTGGGAGAAGATAGAGGTGGTTGACGAGCTAAACCCTTCTGAGCTCTCCCCCTGCATAGTGGTTCTGGACGCAAGCGACTTTGGACGGGTCTCTCTCTTCAAAAAGGCTTCAGAAGAAAAGACCGTGGTGCTCATAGACCACCACCAGCCCCGCGAGTCCTTTGGAGACCTTGCCTTCATTGACACTTCATCCGCCTCAACAGGAGAGCTTGTGCTTAAGCTGCTTGAAGAGAACAGGGTTGAGATAACCCCCGACATAGCCCTATGCCTGTACACAGCGGTCTTCACAGACACAGGAGGATTCAGGTACCCCAACACCTCTTCAGATGCCTTATACGCAGGTTACAAACTGGCATCTTACGGAGCAGACCCCACCTTGGTAGCATCTCAGGTTTACTCAAACTATCCAGGCAACCGCCACAAACTGTTGGGAATGGCCCTAAACACCCTGGGTTGGTCTGAAGATGGTCTTGTGGCCTGGATGGAGGTGACACTTGAGATGTTCAAAGCCACGGGCACCAAGGCAGAGGACACAGAAGACTTTGTTGACTTTCCCCGCTCAATCAAAGGGGTGGAGGTAGCCCTTTTCTTCAGGGAGAGGGAGGTAGGCGGGGTTAAGGTGAGCCTGAGGTCAAAGAGCTGGATGGACGTGGCGTCAGTGGCGTCTCTATTTGGGGGAGGAGGCCATAAGAACGCCGCTGGCTGTGAGATAGACTCAACCCTGACAGAGGCAAAAGAGATGATAAAGGCCGAGGTGTTCAAGGCTATCCAAGGAAGGCGAAACTAAAACAATCCCCATGAACCCCAACACCCTCTTGAAAGAGACAGAGTTTGTAGTCTTTGACACGGAAACCACCGGTCTCTCTCCCCTCTCATCCTTGGTTGAGCTTGGAGCAGTGAAAATGAGAGGATTCAAGGTGGTGGACACCTTTCACACCTTGGTTCGTCCCTGGAATCAGATTCCAGAAGAGGTCTCAAGGGTGCACGGTATCTCTCAGGACATGGTGAAACATGCTCCCGATGCAGAAGAGGTCTTAAGTAACTTTAAAGAGTTTTCCAAAGGGTCTGTTCTTGTGGCTCACAATGCACCCTTTGACTTAAAGATAATCTCTGTGCATCTTCAACGCCTTGAGAAGCCCCTATTAAAAAACCCTATTCTTGACACCTGTCATGTCTCTAAAACCCACTTTCCTGAAGCAGGAAGTCACAGCTTAGAGAACCTATGCCGTTTCTGGAGAAGCCCCTTTGAAGGCCAGCACAGAGCCCTTGAGGATGCAAGACACACCGCCTTCGTAATGAGCCGTATGGCGGGAAAGATGGGAATAGACCACTCAACCACTCTCTCAAAACTCATGGAGCTGTGGGGTCCGCCCCTGCAGATGAGAAGATTCAGCCTCGAGCATGCCATGCTTAATACTCCTTCCCGGATCTCAGAGAAGATTGAGAAGCTGAAAGATGCAATTGAGGAGAAAGCCATCATCTCATTCACCTACCTCAAAGGGGGAGACCAGAGGTGCCACCTTGAAGAGATGGTTCCAAAAGCCATCTTCTCGCCAGGAGACAAGATCTACCTTGAAGCCTATCACCTACACGCCAAGAACAGGTCATGGGTATGCAGGTTAGATTGGATTCTCAACTTAGAGGTAAGATGAAGTCCCAAAAGATCACCAGCCCCTCAAACCCCAAGGTTAAGTGGCTTAACCAGCTCTACAAGGCCAATGTGAGAAAAAGAGAGGGATTGATGCTGGTAGAGGGGGAAAAGGAGATCTCAATGGCCCTTGATGCTGAGATCTCTCCAACCCACCTCTTTTTCCGGCTATCAGAAGCCACAGAGCCACAAGAGGAAATCATAGCCAAAGCGGAAAGCAGAGGAGCCCAGATATTTGAGCTTGGAGAGAGGGCCTTTGAGAAGGTGGCCTACAGGGACACTCAAACCGGCATGGTGATGGTGATCGAATCCCCTCGTTTCACCTTGGAGACCTGGAGCCCTCGCTCAGATGGGATATACTTGGTTATTGAAGGCGTGGAGAAACCAGGCAACATTGGGGCCATGCTGAGAACAGCCGATGCAGTTGGTTGTTCAGGAGTGATCCTCTGTGAGACAAAGACAGACCTGACAAATCCCAACGTGGTTAGGGCAAGCCTTGGAACCCTCTTCTCCGTGCAGGTTGCCCAGGTTGAATCTACTACGGCCTTAGAATGGCTAAAAAAGAACAAGATAAAAGTAGTAGCAGCAACCCCTGCAGGGGACACCATCTACACCCAAGCCCCACTGGCAAAGGGAGCAATAGCAGTAGCAGTTGGCAACGAACACCAAGGGCTAACTCCCCTATGGCTAAAGAACGCCCAAGTGAAGGTGAAGATTCCCATGAGAGGCTCTGCAGACTCTCTCAATGTGGCAACCTCAGCGGCTCTAATGCTCTATGAGGTGCTCAGACAGAAAGAGTTCTCTACATAGGCTTAGCTATCTTTCTCTTTGGTCTTCTGGACTATGCCACTGCGGGGATGATTCTTATCGTACTCCTCAATGAGATGGCTCAAAGCCACCTTTGTGTAGATCTGTGTTGTTGAGAGGTTGCTGTGACCAAGTAGCTCCTGAATCACCCTAAGATCAGCCCCTCCCTCCAACATATGGGTAGCAAAAGAGTGGCGCAGCATGTGGGGGGTAACCCTCTTACCCAGGCCCGACCGCTTTGTGCCCCTGTTTATTATTCTGCGAACCGTGGTGGTTGAGAGACGGGTTCCTCTGTTTGAGAGAAATAGGGCATCGTGGGTAACCCCCTTCTTAACGGCTATTACGCTTCTCTCTTTCAAGTAGGCCTTTAAAACCTCTGCTGCCTTTGAGCCCATAAGCACCCTTCTCTCTTTGTTGCCCTTTCCCAGCACCCTAAGCTCTCCCCTTGAGAAGTCAACGGAATCAAGGTTGAGAGAGACCAGCTCACTAACCCTTAAACCGGTGGAGTAGAGAAGCTCAACGACCGCCCTCTCAAGCAGGCTCTCTTCTCCCTCCTCCAGAACCTGCATCACCTCTTCAACAGAGAGGGCCTTGGGCAAAGGCTTGGGCAGTTTGGGATAGCTGACCAATCGTGATGGATCCTTCTTCACTACCCCTCTCTTCTTCAAAAACCTGTAAAAGCTCCTGACAGAAGATAGGTTTCGTGCCACGGATCTCTGGGAGAGTCCCTGTGAGTGAAGCCAAGAAACCCAGGAGCGCATCTCTCTGCGTTCCAGATTGCGGTGGTCAAGCCCACTCTCCTTTATGAACTTAACAAACCTTTTCAGGTCAGCCCCATAAGAGCGAATGGTGTTGGCCGAGCTCCCCCTCTCAAACTTTAGATAGTTGAGAAACTCGGCAACATCCCCCTCTAAGCTCACCACCATACCTCTCTTAGGTAAGCTGTTTTCTGCCTTTCGGCATCCACTATTGAACACATGTCTGCCACCGCTTGTTCAAAGTCATCGTTGAGAAGAAGGTAGTGAAACATATGAAACTGGGCAATCTCACGCTTTGCCGCCGATATGCGGCGCTCAAGCTCATCAGGCCTCTCTGTTCCCCTGCCTTTGAGCCTCTGGTGTATAACCTGAATAGAGGGAGGCATCACAAATATACCCACAGAGTTAGGAAAGTAGCTTAGCACCTTACCAGCACCCTGAACATCAATGTCTAAAAAGAGATCCTCTCCGGCATCTGTCTTTTTCACAAGGGGCAATAAAGGGGTACCGTAGAGATTTCCGTGCACCTCCGCCCACTCGGCAAGCTCGTCCCTATCTATCATCTGCTGAAACTCGTCTCTTGAAACAAAGAGGTAATCCTTGCCATTCACCTCTCCTTGCCTTGGGGGCCTGGTGGTGGCAGAGACAGAGAATGAGATACCCTCTCTCTTCTCCATCACCGCCCTGCAAATAGATGTCTTTCCTGCCCCAGAGGGGGCAGAGATCACAAACAGAATGCCCACCCTGTTACGCTTAATCATCCCAAACCTCCCTCAGTAGAAAACCCTCCAGAGAAAGAGCCCCTGAGGAGGAATAGGGGTTAGGGAGCCTGGTGTCGGGACCTCAATAAGCCTCCTCAACCCCTCTTCATCCAACCTACCACTCCCCACCTTCAGTAAAGCTCCCACCGTGTTACGCACCATAAGCCTTAAGAAGGCATTAGCCTCAATGATAAATACAACAAAAGAGCCCTTATGTCTAATCTCACACCTTTTGAGAAAACGCACAGTGCTCCCCCCCTTTCTCATGGGCGAACCGAAAGAGGCAAAGTCGTGTTCTCCCAAAAGAAGCCGAGAAGCCCTTTGCATGGCCCTAAGGTCAAGAGGCCTCTTAAACACATAGGCGTATCTGTTGAAGATGGGTAGGTCCCTGCCCGTAACAAAGTACCTGTACTGACGGTAACGGGCTGAGAATCTTGCGTGAAAATCGGCATCCATCTCGGTAATCCTTCTAATCCTAACGCTTCGTGGCAAAAGGGCATTGGAACCCCTCATCAGATCGGGTAGAGAAATGGGATTTATAGTGTCAAAATGAAAGACCTGACCCAAAGCATGAACCCCTTTATCTGTTCGTCCAGAAGCTACAATTCTAACCTGGTGATTCAGTATAGTGCCAAGGACCTTTTCAATTGCACCCTGAACTGAGAGATGCCCATCCTGCACCTGCCATCCAGAGAACTCGGTGCCGTCGTAGGCCACTAAGGCCTTAACTCTCCTGACTCCAGATTCAGAAGCCATCTCTTCCACTCCAGTCCAGAGGAGAATCCTCCCAATCCACCTTTTGCCACCACCCTATGGCATGGAATCACAATGGGCACAGGGTTACGCTTAAGCACTTGCCCCACGGCTCTACAGGCCTTGGGACTACCCACCATAGTGGCAAGCTGAGAATAGGTGACCCTGTGGCCATAGGGTATCTCCCTTAAAAGTAAAAGCACCTGCTCAGAAAAGGGAGGCAAGTCTGAAAGATCCACAGGGATTAAGGAGAAGTCCACCTTCTTCCCAGATAGATATTCTACCAGTAATCCCTTTAATCCTTGACCATATTCACCGGCATTAAAGGGGAAAAAAGCTGAGGGAAAATCAGGCAGAATAAGCCTTCTCAATCCCTTGGCAGAGAACTCTGCAACAAAGGTTCCAACAGGGGTCTCAATCTTCTCCTTTCTATCCATCACGAAAGAGAGTATACCCTCACCCACCTGAATGAAAGCCCAAGGAGGTGGAGAAGCAGAGAATGAGTTGTCTCTTTGGTCCGGTTCCATCAAGAAGACTGGGGCTATCCTTGGGGGTTGACCTCGTCCCCTACAAGGTCTGCTCTTACAACTGCATATACTGCGAGGTAGGGGAGACCACCAACCTCACCCTTGAGAGAAAAGAGTATGTCTCTTTTGAAGAAGTGAAGAGAGAGCTGGGAGGATTTCTGTCTTCAGGGGGAGGTGCAGATTATATTACCTTCTCTGGCTTTGGAGAACCCACCCTTAACTCCAAACTGGGTGAGGTGGCAAGGTGGATAAGAGCAGAAACCGAGATACCCATAGCTCTTCTTACCAACGCCTCTCTATTCTGGCGAGAGGATGTCAGAGAAGAAGCCTCCCTTGCCCATGTGGTACTTCCATCACTGGACGCCGTGAGTCCTCCTGTGTTCAGAGAGATAAACCGTCCCCATCCAGACTTAGAGGTGAAAAGGATCGTTGAGGGATTAATCCTATTCTCAAAAGGGTTTGAAGGAGAGATATGGCTTGAGATTCTCATGGTCAAGGGTGTAAATGACCAGGAGGAAGAGGTAGAAAGGCTTGCAGAGGTAGTGAAAGAGATCGCTCCCCACAAGATCCAACTTAACACGGTGGTGCGCCCCCCTGCCGTGGCAAACACCTCTCCCCTCACCTACCATGATATGGAAGAGATCGCTAAAAGATTCCCGGGTAAGGTGGAGATAGTTGGCTCTCCCACAGATCACTCTGCTTTATCTATAAATGATTTAGATAATAGCGTGCTTGAAACCGTGCTACGCCGACCCTGCACAGTCAAAGACCTCATCAAGGTCACAGGAGCCAGTGAGTTAGAGGTTAAGACAACTCTTAAAAGCCTTATTCTCCAAAACAGAGTGGAAGGGATAAAAATAGGAGAGGAACTCTTCTACAAAGGCAAGATGTGAACCTTGCTTTAATTTTTAAGGGCCCTATCTACTTCTGATAGCAACTCTTCTTTACTAAAGGGCTTGGAAATAAACCTCTCCTCTTGATCATCAATCACGCCATCTTCTTTAGAAATACCAGAAGGATAGCCAGACATGAACAGAACCCTCATCTCTGGATAGCGGTTCTTTATGTGGTGGTAAAGCTCCTTTCCCCCCATCTGAGGCATAACCAGGTCAGTGAGGACTAGGTCAATCTCACCCCATTTATCTTTTAGTAACTCCAGGGCTTGCTGGCCATTTGAAGCCTCAAACACCTTATAGCCTGCCTTTCGCAGGAGGGTTACCGTAAGCTTTCTAACAGTCTCCTCATCCTCAACCACAAGCACCCCTTTGTGAAAGATATTAGAAGATTCTTGGGCTATTCCTACTTCCTCTTCATCTTCCATTGAACCATCTTTCCAGGGCAAGTAGATCTCAAAGGTAGTCCCCTCACCGGGACGGCTGTAACACTTGATAGTCCCTCCCGCCTGGGTCACAACCCCATACACCGTGGCGAGACCAAGACCTGTTCCCCGCTCCTTTGTAGTGAAAAACGGATCAAAAATCTTCTTTTGGGTCTCTTCATCCATGCCAACCCCTGAATCCCTAACAGAAAGAACAACATAACGCCCTTCCTCAAGCCCCAAAAACTCTGCCTCCACCTCATTCTCTATCTGTTTAACCGATGTAGAAATCCACAGGGTTCCTCCCTTAGGCATAGCCTCACGAGCATTCATCACAAGGTTCATAATCACCTGATCCATGTGAGAGGGATCCACCTTAACCAGACATGGCTCATCTGCAAGATCAACGACAAACTCAATATCCTCCCCAATAACCCTTACCAGCATCCTCTTCAATTCAGAGATCTCTTGGTTAAGATCCACAATTTTAGGCTCTACAGTCTGCCTCTTGCTAAAAACCAAAAGCTGCTTGGTTAGGGCTGCAGCCCTTTCGGAGGCTTTTTTGATGAGGTCAACCTTATCCCTAATGGTAGGATCGGTCTCCGCCTCCTCTTGCAAAAGCTCACAGGAACCCATTATCACCGTTAGTATGTTATTGAAGTCATGGGCAATCCCTCCTGCCAGCCTCCCAATAGCCTCAAGCCTCTGGGACAGATGAAGCTGCTCTTCAAGCCTCTTCTGTTTGGTAATATCCCTCACAAACTCAACCACACCCCTCACGTTTCCTTCAGAACCTTTGAAAGGGTATGCAGAAAGCTCTATCCATCTCCGCTCTCCTGAAGAGTGCGTTATGGTCTTTTTAACTGTCTCAACTCTTCCCGTCTCAAGACACCTAAGGCTGGGACAATCATCACAGGGAAGTCTCCTTTTCTGATATGCTTCATAGCACTTTTTGCCCACCAAAGGGTGCTCGTCTCGGTGCCATTCATTAACAACCGGGTTGGTGTATATGATGTTGAGATCCTTATCCAGCACAGAGATACCGTCTTCTATGCTGGTAAGAAGGCTTCTAAGAAACTCCTCGTTCTCTTTCAGTCGGTCTTCTGCTACCTTCTGAGCAGTGATATCGTGGTAGTGCTCTATCCTTCCACCTGCAAAGGGACCATGTTCTATGGGCTGGCTCCAGTGCTCAAGCCAGCGCTCCTCCCTTCCGTCTCCTGGAAGTACTCGGCAAACGAAATTTTCAATGTAGGTGTTGTTCTCGTAGGCAGCAAGCACCTTCTGAGCAAAGAGATCAGGGTCTTTTATGACTTTCTGCATGTGAGAGGCTATGAGCTCCCTTTTACTCCTGCCCATCCATTCTTCTCTTTTAAATCCAAAGAACTTCTCAATAGCCCTGTTTACCCACACGATGTTGAAGTTATGATCAAGGATGATCACACCCACATTGGATTTGTCTATCACATCGTTCATCAGGCTCCTATACAGAGCCTCACTCTCTTTGAGAGCCTCCTGAACCCTGTGCTTTTCAGTAACGTCAGTAGCAACAATCAGGGTGCCAATAATCTTCCCTTCGTCCCCAAAAACAGGATAAACCCTGCGATCAAAAATGGTTCCATTGGGGTTATACCTCATACGATGAGCCATATGGCGGGTCTCCATGGCCTCAATGGCAGGGCAGTCTTCGCAGATAGAATCTCTTCTTTGGAAGATCTCGTAGCAGTACCTTCCAAGAGAACCTTCGGGAGATCTCTTTAAAGACTTAAAAACGGCGGGATTTGCAAGGCGTATCCTCAAATCTCTGTCAAGAAGCACCACAAGATCGCTAATGGTATTTACCACACTCTCAAATGTCTTCTTGCTCTCTCTCAGCTCCCTCTCGGTCTCCTTCTCAATGGTCACATCAACAATTGAGCCTATTATCAATGAAGAGCCATCATAACTCACAACCTTCCCAAACACCTCACCCCAAAAGGTGGATCCGTCTTTCCTCAAGAGCTCAACCACAAACCTCTCGCCTATCTTATCTCCTTTGAGTCTTCCCTTAATTGAAGTCGAGACCACCTCCCGATAAGAGGGAGCCGTCACATCCAAGGGACCCAGTTTGCCTATGATCTCTTCCCTATCATACCCAAAGAGTCTTGCAAATGCTTGGTTTACATAAAGAAACTTACTTCCATCGTTAAGATACATTCCCACCATAGACTCTTCCACTAACTGCTCAAAGATGGACAAATCCAATTCGGAAGGCCGATCCACTTCTTTCTCCCTATGCTCCTTCAAAATCTTACAGGCTAAGCATCCTCTCTATTGCAACTTTAGCTCTTTGGGCAACCTCTTGGTCAACCTCAACAGGATAAAGCCCCTCCCTCAAAGATACCAACACCCTTTCAAGGGTGATCATCTTCATCTGGTCACAAACAGGAATGGGATCAGGTAACAGAAGCTCTTTATCTGGAGCCGCTTCTCTTATTTTAAACAAGGTTCCTTCCTCTGTACCCACCAAAAATCGTTTATGATCACTGGCAGCAATGTGTCTCACCAGTTGAGAGGTGCTTCCCACAAAATGGGCCATCTCAGCCACCTCAGGAGACACTTCCGGATGCACCACCAGTTGAGCATCAGGGTACCGATCCAACACCCTATTAACGCTCTCTACGGTGATTCTTTTGTGAACGGGACAGTATCCATCCCACAAGTGGACTTTCTTATTAACACCATGCCTGACATGGTAGCTGCCCAGATGTTTGTCTGGAAGAAATATAACCTCTTCTGCATCTATTCCCTTAATAACGTCTCCGGCGTTAGCAGAAGTGCAGATCACATCTGCCAATGCCTTGGTCGCGGCAGTGGTATTCACGTAGGCCACCACCTTGGCATTGGGGTGCCGCCTTCTGGCCTTTTCCACCTCAGCAGGCAATGCCATATCTGCCAAAAGACATCCAGCTTGGGGATATGGGTTAAGTACAGTCTTCTCAGGAGAAAGTATCTTCGCCACCTCTGCCATAAAATACACACCGCAGAAGAGAACAGTGGGTTCGTCTAAATGAACAGCTTTACGACTAAGCTCAAGGGAGTCTCCCACAACATCCGAAATAGCCTGAACCTCAGGACGCTGATAGTAATGAGCCATTATGAAAACTTTCTTCTCTCTCTTTAACCTAAGTATCTCCTCTTGAACCTCTCTAATCTCTTTAGCAAACTCCATCTTATACCTCGTCTAATCTATTCTGTAATGGCAACCTCTGCTGGTACGATTGCCCTGGGCAGCCTTGGCAACAATAAGCCCCGTCTGCAAAGCGTGTCTCAACTCTATTAGCTCTTTACTCAACTTGCTGTATTTGTAAAAGTGCTCAACCTCTCGCCAAAGGTGCCTAAGATCTATTATCGCCCTTTGCAATCTCCTACGGCTCCGAGCCAGACCAACATAGTTCCACATGATATGCTTTAATGTAATAAAGTCCTGCTTCACAAGAGCAGGATCAGGATCTTCTATTCCAGTATCAACCCAATGGGGTATAGGGTACTCAGGGGGGCTTTCATACTTTTCCCAATCCTCCGCTATTCTCCTCACGCATCTATCACCCCACACAATACCCTCAAGCAGAGACGTGGAGGCTAAGCGATTAGCCCCATGAACCCCTGTGCAAGAGACCTCTCCTACAGCAAAGAGTCTATCAACAGTTGTTCTTCCCCACAGATCTACCTTCACTCCTCCACAGGAGAAATGGGTAGCCGGTACCACAGGGATAGGCTGGGTAGATATGTCTATTCCATATCTCTTGCAGGTTTCGTATATGGTAGGAAACCTCTCTCTAATGGCCTCAGGCTTCATGTGAGATGCAAGATCCAAAAGCACATATTGATAGCCATTCTCCACCATCTCTTGGTGAATGGCCCTTGCAACAACATCTCTCGGAGCAAGAGAACCAAGAGGGTGATACTTCTCCATGAAGGGTTCACCCTCAGGGGTGAGTAAAACCCCTCCTTCTCCCCTAACAGATTCAGAGATGAGAAAACGCTCGGCATCACGGTGGAAAAGGGTTGTAGGATGAAACTGAACATACTCCATGTTTATCAACCGAGCCCCCGCATGGTAAGCCATGGCAAAGCCATCTCCCGTTGCGCCTTTGGGGTTGGTGGTATGCAGAAAGACCCTTCCCAGCCCCCCTGTGGCAAGAATGGTGACGTTTGCAATAAAGCGCTTCACCTCTTTTGAGTCCACGTGATAGGCATAGATACCCACAACACTAAGAGGGTCGTACACATTCAGAGGGTCCTCAGTATGATGCTCTGGTGTGAGAAGGTCTATTGCCACGTGGTTTGTGAAGACCTTTATGGCAGGTGTTTCCAGAACCTTCTTTATCAAAGCGATCTCTATAGCCCTACCGGTAAGATCATCGGCATGTATGATCCTTCTCACCGAATGTGCAGCCTCTTCAGTCCTGTCTAAATCACCGTCCTCGTCCTTGTTAAAGGGAACCTTGGTGAGACTCATAAGATACTTCTCCACCATGGAAGGACCCTCTGTAGCCAACACCCGGGCAGCCTCAGGCAGAGAAGCCCCTGCCCCGGCCTCCAAGATGTCCTTCACTAAAAGCTCCGGAGAGTCTTTTCCACCTTTCCCCTTGTAGATTATCCCACCCTGGGCGTGGTAAGTATTTGAGTCTTCTGGCTTCTCCCCTTTGGTGATCAAATTGACTTTAAACCCGCACTCTGCAGCCTTAAGAGCCGCCACGCATCCAGCCACTCCGCTACCCACCACCAGGACATCAGAGCGCTCCACAGTGGTTGCTCCTCCCTTCTCCTTTGGTAAAAGGTAAGGTATCACAACCCTTCCGCTTCTTCTACCCTAAACCCGGAAGAGAGCAATGGACGAGAAGATAAACTTAAAACTGAAAAGTACAAGAAAAAGGCCACAAACAACAAACACCCCTTGCTGAAATCTCTCTCCAAAAAACTTACCTCCTTGAAAAGATAGAGAAGACAAAAAGGCATACCAACCAAGGTCGCACAACCAGTGAACAGCTATGAAGAGCACAAATCCCATCACTCCAAAGGCCACAGACTTAAGAATAAGAGCAGCTCCTACCGTTGCCCACCACACCAAAAAATAGGGATTAACCGCACTTAGAAGGGCACCTGACACAAAGGGGGACCTGGGGCTCTCTTCTCCTGTGATCTCCTGAACCCTCTTTGCATCTCTCACCATAGATATCCCCATCAAAAGCAGCACCATCCCTCCCCCAATGCCTATGACCATCTTTACGGCAGATAGCTTAAAGAGAGGACCCAAGCCGTAGCGAATGGCCAGAATAAGAGGGATCTCCACCACTCCATGGCCAAGGGCGATGAAGATCCCAGCGCTACGAGACTTACTACCCTCAACAATGGTGGCCGTAGTTATGGGACCCGGGGCCATTACCCCTGACATTGAGATGACCACAACCTGAAACAGAAAGATCAAATACTCTATCAAGCCCTATGCTCCTCAAAATCTCATGACAAGATCGCTATACCGGCCGACTCCAATAGGTGTCGGGCTTTTACACTTATTTGCTCTTCTTTCCAACATCCCCTCCTACAACAGGGAAATGAAACAAAGCAGATTAAACAAAAGGAAAGGAAAATTTAATTATTAACTTTTAAATAAGGCAATCGTATTAACACATGTATTTTAACGACAATATCATAGGGTCAGGTCTATTGAGACTCAACCATCTTATCCTCTCCCGTAAAGGCCATTCTCACATTTTCAGGAATAGGATGGGTTAGGTGTTCCTCAAACATCTCCAAGAGATCGTAGGGATCCCATCCCCCTTTAAGTAGAGACTCTATCCCCTTCTTCGTCACCTGGAAGATCACAACAGCATCCCGGGAAATGGTGTCTCCCATGACGGTAAAAAAGTAAACCAATGGAAGGGAATGGAAGTTCACCTCTAATATGGCCTCAAAGTTGGCTTGAAGGGTTAGGGTCGGAAACTCTTCTCCAATAAGCTCTTCTCCTCCCTCACCCATAAGCAGTCTTATCTCTGGATGCACAAAGAAAAACTCCTCTCCTCTTTCTTCACCAACCGAGACCACTCCTGTGCTCTTCAGGGCAGGGGCCTCTAAGAGAAACCTTGCTATAGCAGAGATAGGCGTTTTGGCGGAAAGATCCTCAACGGGCAAGTGCCGCCTTTGAAGTCTGCTTGAAGGCAACACTTTGCGAATCACCTCCTCCAGAAGTTTAACAGGAAGCCAGCGATTCTGGGGAAAGAGCATCAACAACCTAAAGGGAACCTTCAACCCGTTAATTCCCATTATCCATTCACCCAGAGTGGTCAACATCTCTTTGGGATGCTGACTCAACCATGGAATAAGCCTCCCCTGGTTAACAATAAAGCCTCTTCTGCGAGTATCTCTAACCAAAAGCTCAATTTGCTGGGCAAAGGTTATCTCTTTTTGGAACGACTCAAGGTCTATGTTTAGACCTTTAGTAAGGCTTTTGGCAGAGCCGGCATGAAACTGAGTGCCATGAAGGGTGCTCACCTTTCCCTTCTTCTCAATTAACCCCAGAATCTGCAAAAGAAGCACCAGAGCCTGTAACATGCCTCCCTGCTGAACTATATTTGAAGGCTTAACTTCAGGGGGGAGAGGCTCAGGGATAATATCTTCTAAATAGACCGATTTATGGGCCACGGGATGAGGCACCAAAGGACTGGAAAGAGATAGATCTGTCACCCTTTCTGTCGAAGGCTTGGCCACATAGATAACCAAGCCCTTGTTTATCAAACCCTTGAAAGCACGCTCAAAGGATCCTCTCCATTCCCAGTATCCCCACCGTCTCTTGCCAAAGATTGGACCCAAGTCAGAAAGGGTAAATGCCCCAGCGTACTGGTATATGGTGTTTATAACCTCAAGAACCTTCCTCTCCTGAGGGGTGGTAGAGTCCAAAACCCTCTTCATCACCTCGCAATTCTGAAGGCATCTGAGAACCACCTTAACGGCTTCGTTAACGGTGAGGAGATGGGCGTTCTCACGGCATAGTATGCTTGCCATCTGATTCAACTGCTGCGGAGAGTAACGACTTAAGGACTTATCCAACCCCCTAATAAGTATCTTCCCCTCTCCTCTCGAGCACTTTGTATCCATATCTTTATCCAACCACTCCCAGCTTACTGGATTAGGGAGATCACAACCTCAAGGCGTGCCACCCTCTTTACCTATCTTTTTCTCAAAAGGCCGCTCTTTGTCAACAGAAAAAAGCACAAATGGTTATTGACCCTCAATTCTACTAAGGGATATACGCCACACACAACCAAGGAGGCAAAAGCCTCCCAAACCATCCCTCTAAAAAGAGGGAGAGGTCAGAAAGGAGCTCTGCAATGGCTGAGTATGTGGTGGCAGTTGCTGGTGCCACAGGCGCCGTAGGCCGAGAAATGATCAAGACCCTTGAAAGGCTTAATTTTCCTGTAAAAGAGTTAAAGCTCTTCGCCTCAGAGCGCTCAAAGGGCAAACGTCTGCCCTACCGTGGAGAAGAGATACCCGTAGAGGTTCTTAAAAAGGGGTGTTTTGAAGGGGTAGAGATCGCTCTTTTCTCCTGTGGAGGAGGAAGAAGCCTGGAGTTCGCCCCAGACGCAGCAGCCTCAGGAGCAGTGGTGGTGGATAACTCAAGCGCCTGGAGAATGGACCCCGAGGTGCCTTTAGTGGTGCCTGAGGTGAACCCCCAGGATGTGGCTCAATACAAAAACAAGGGCATAATCGCCAATCCCAACTGTTCTACCATACAGATGGTGGTGCCTTTAAAACCCCTTCACGACTATGCAAAAATCAAAAGGATAGTGGTTGACACCTATCAGTCCACCTCTGGAGCCGGCCAGAAGGCCATGGTTGAGCTCACTGAGCAGACCAAGGCGGTTATGGAAGGAAAGGAACCGGTATGCAACGTCTTTCCCCATCCAATAGCCTTCAACTGTCTGCCCCACATAGATGTCTTCTTGGAGAACGGTTACACCAAAGAAGAGATGAAGATGGTGAATGAGACCAAGAAGATAATGGGAGACCCCAGCATCAAGGTCACTGCAACCTGCGTTAGGGTACCTGTCTATAGAAGCCACTCTGAGGCAGTAACCATTGAGACCGAGAAGAAGCTCACAGCAGAGAAGGCCCGGGAGCTCCTATCCAACGCCCCAGGAGTGGTTGTTGTTGACGATGTGGCCAACAATAAGTATCCTCTGGCCATTGACGCTGCAAATCAAGATCCATGCTACGTAGGTAGAATCAGAGAAGATATCTCTGTTGAAAACGGGCTGGTCTTCTGGGTAGTGGCAGACAACCTACTAAAAGGAGCCGCCTTAAACGCTGTTCAGATAGCCCAGGTGTTAGTGGAGAAGTACCTTTGAAGGTAACAGAAGGTCTGACTTTTGATGATGTGATTCTTCTCCCGGCGCACTCTACGGTGCTGCCGGGAGAGGTCGATGTATCCACCAAAGTGTCTCGTAACATATCCCTCAACATCCCCCTGGTAAGCGCTGCCATGGACACTGTTACAGAGAGCGACTTTGCCATAGCCATGGCTCGCCAAGGTGGAATCGGCATCATCCACAAAAACATGAGCATAGAACGTCAGGCCGCTGAAGTTGACAAGGTGAAACGCTCTGAGAGCGGCATGATCGTTCGCCCCATAACAGTTAGACCCCATCAAAAAATTAAAGAAGCCCTCTCTTTGATGAAACAGTATAGGATATCTGGAGTGCCTGTTACAGATAACGATAACCGTTTGGTAGGTATCCTCACAAACCGAGATCTCAGGTTTGAGACCAACACCGAAAAAGAGATCCAGGAGCTCATGACCAAGGATAATCTCATCACAGTGAAAGAAAAGCCTGAGGGGATCTCTTTGGAGGAAGCCAAGGCCCTTCTTCACAAATACCGCATAGAGAAGCTTCTGGTTGTAGACGACGAGTACAGGCTAAAGGGACTAATCACCATAAAAGATATAGAAAAGGTGAAAAAATACCCAAACTCCGCAAAAGACGCATTGGGAAGGCTAAGGGTAGGAGCAGCTGTTGGGGTTGGCGAAGACACCTTGGAAAGGGTTGCTGCCCTTATTGAGGCTGGAGTGGATCTCATTGTGATAGACACAGCCCATGGCAACTCCAAACGGGTGATAGATACCTTAGCTAAGGTGAAAGCCAGTGTTAGTAATGTTGACGTGGTTGCAGGAAATGTGGCCACTGCCGACGGTGCAAAGAGGCTGGTTGATGCAGGAGCCGATGCCATAAAAGTGGGAGTGGGACCAGGCTCTATCTGCACCACCCGTATCGTGGCAGGGGTGGGAGTGCCTCAGATAACCGCCATATCCTGGTGCGCCCCTGTGGTAGATGAGGCTGGTATTCCCCTCATTGCAGACGGAGGCATAAAGTACTCGGGAGACATCGTTAAGGCCATAGCCGCAGGAGCCCACTCAGTTATGATAGGAAACCTCTTTGCTGGAACCAAAGAGAGTCCAGGGGAAATAGTGCTTTATCAGGGCAGAAGCTACAAGGTTTACAGGGGAATGGGCTCAATAGACGCCATGAAACAGGGCAGCAAAGACCGGTATTTCCAGGAAGGTACAGAGGAAACCAGTAAGCTGGTGCCAGAGGGTATTGAAGGAAGGGTACCCTACCGCGGCCCCTTGGCAGACATGGTTTACCAGCTGGTGGGCGGCCTTCGTTCAGGAATGGGCTACTGTGGAACCGCCACAATTGAGGAGCTAAGAAAAAACGCCCAGTTTGTGCGAATAACAGCTTCTGGCTTAAGAGAGAGTCACGTCCACGACGTTATCATAACCAAAGAGGCTCCAAACTACTGGTTAGAATAAGAAAGGAAGGGCCATGGAGAAAGAGCTACCCTATTATCACGGGTGCTTCGGCTGCGGTCCAGATAATCCCTGTGGGGTTGAGCTGAGATTCTTTTACAATGGAGATAAGGTGACCGCCAGCTACTCTCCCAAAGAGGTTCATGTGGGCTTCAAAGGAGTGGTACACGGAGGGGTGGTCACCGCACTGCTGGACGAAGCCATGTGGTGGGCCGTTGCAGCAAAGCACAAAAAGAACACTTTCACCGTGAAGATAGAGGTTGACTTCAAAAAACCTTTATCTCCAGGCAGCACATACAGGGTTGAAGGGAAAGTAGAGGAAGAGCGAAAGGGCCGAATATTCATAACCCATGGTGCAGTGTTTGACGAGAAAGGCAAGCTCTGTGCTCAGAGCAGAGGAACCTTTCTGAAAGCTCCCGATGAAAGTCTAAAGATGCTTCTGGAAGGCTTGAGCGACCCGTCTCTTTTTGATGATTGAAGAGTTTGATAAAAAACTATCATCGCTACTCATATTCCTCATTCCCCTTGCCTTTGTGGTAGGTTACTTCTGTAAGGGTTTCCTACCCTCTTACAAAGGGTCGGCCACCCCTGCCCTGTTTGTCATCATGTTCTGTTCAACCTTTGGATTGAAGTTCTCCGACTTTGTGGAACTGGGAGAGAACGGGCCTCCAATAATAGTGGGAATATTGCTACAGCTCTTCGCATTACCCTTGGTTGCCTATTGTGTAGCCCATCTATTTTACTCCGTCCCTAACGAGAGTGAGTTAATAATAGGACACCTATGTGTCTCCACAGCACCGGCAGCCATCTCCACCATCATATGGAGCCGCATAACCGGCGGGAACATTGCCCTTGCCGTAATAGTCGTGGGAATCCACGTGCTCCTTGTGCCCTTAACCGCCCCACTAACACTGAAACTCCTGGTGGGAGGAGGCCACGTTCCCATGCAGGCCCTCTCAATAAGACTCTTCATTGCGGTACTGCTTCCAACAATCACAGCGGTATCCCTTTACCCCTACCTCAACCCTGAAAAGGTG